>CAZERK010000082.1:0-10664 GCA_964514515.1 uncultured Planctomycetaceae bacterium | reverse complement strand
TTCGGGAGATGCCGCCGGCGCAGCCGGGGGTCGCGGCGGAGGAGGCAAGCGAGGAACCGTGATGCGAATACTGGGCGTTGTCGGGTTTGCGGCGTTGGTCATGGTGAGCGTCTACCTGATGGCCGGCGAGCGGCAGGCGGAACCGCGCGCGGAGGCAGTCCGCGACGTTCAGCCGATCCAGGTCGTCGTGTCTCCCGCGCGGCGCGCCGTCTTCGAACGCTCCCTGACGGTGCAGGGGAACTTGCAGGCGAAGAACGTGGCGACGATCTCGCCGCGGGTCGCCGGGACGATCGAGACGATCATGGTTGACGAAGGCGACGTCGTGGAAGCCGGCGTCACGCGGCTGTTTCAGACCGCTTCCGTGACCCGCACGAAAATGGTCGAGGTCCGAACGCTCGAGTTGGACGTTGCGGAGCAGTCGCTGCGAGAGAAGCAAGCGTCCCTCGACAAGAACCGGGCCGACTTCGACAAGGCGGAGTACGACTGGCAGCGTTACCGGGAGTTGTCCGAGAAAGGCTCCTGCTCTCGCGACGAGTACGAGGAGGCCAAGGCGCAGTATCGGCGTTGCACGGCGATGGTGCGATACGCCGAGGCGCTCGCGGACCTCGCCGCCGCCCAACTCAAGCAGGCACGCTCGACCCTGGAAATCGCCAAGAAGGAGCTAGCCGATTCGCTGGTTATCGCGCCGATCAGCGGCCGCGTGACCGAGCGGTACAAAGAACCCGGCGAGATGGGCGACAAGGACAAGCCCGCGCTGCGCATCGAAGACCCGTCGCTGCTTGAAATCTCCGCATTCCTTCCCGCCCGCGTTTACGGCGAGGTCGTTCCAGACAAGACGCAGATGCACGTCGCGGCCAACGGCGTGGACCTGGGTGAGCACGCCGTCGTGTACAGGAGCCCGAGGATCGACGCGACGTTGCGAACGTTCGAGGCCCGCGGTCTGGTGCGCGATCCGCCGGAGGCCGTGGCGCCCGGAGCGATGGCGGAGGTCCGCGTCATCCTCGAACGCCACGAAGGTATTGGCGTGTCGCAGGGGGCGATCCAACGCCGAGGTGACGGCCGCGTCGTGTTCGTTGTGGATGGCGACCGGGCGAGGATGGTGCCCGTTCAGGTGGGCCTCGAGATGGGTGATTTGATCGAGGTCACGATCGGCGAGATCACCGAGGGCATGGAGATCGTGACGATCGGCAGCTACCTTCTGAACCCAGACGCCCCGATCCAGATTCGACAGGAGGGGCGCTGATGTTCCTATCGGATGCCTCCGTCAAGCGTCCCATCGCGATGGGTTGTCTGATCATCGGCCGGTCGCTGCTGGGCACGAACGCCTATCGGACGATGGGCCTGGAGTTGATGCCCTAGATCGACCTACCCTATATCACGATCACGACGGTCTATCCCGGCGCCAGCCCAGCCGAGATCGAGATCGACGTCGCCAAGCGCATCGAGGACCAGGTGGTGGCGATTGACGGGTTGAAGCACGTCAGTTCGTCCGCCATGGAAAACGTCTGCCAAACGCTGCTGGAGTTCCATCTCGACGTGGACGTGGACATCGCAGCAACCGACGTGCGCGAGAAGCTCGACTTGATTCGCAGCGACTTCCCTGAAGACGTCGAGGACCCGCAAATCCTCAAGTTCGACGTGAACGCGAAGCCTGTCCTTCAACTTGCGCTGACGGGCGAGGCGCCGCTCGACGAGCTGTACGACTACGCCGACAACACGCTGAAGGATCGGTTGCCGGTGATCTCCGGCGTCGCCGAGGTGCAACTGATCGGCGGTGCGGAGCGCGAGGTGCACGTCCTGCTCGACCGCGACGAACTCGCCGCCCGCGGCCTGACCAGCACGGACGTCGTGAACGTGGTTCAAGGCGGCGTGCGCACGATTCCCTCCGGACGCGTGCGCGACCAGGGCGTGGAGTACTCCGTGAAGTTCGACGCCGACTACGACCGCCCGGAGTCGATCGGTTCGCTCGAAGTCGCCAACGCGGCAGGGCAGCGCTGCTACTTGCGCGACGTGGGCCGTGTCGAGATGTCGACGGAAGAGTTGCGACATGCCGCCAAGCTCGACGGCCGGCCGTGCGTCGCCATCAAGGTCGTCAAGAAGGCCGACGCGAACGCCGTCGAGGTGGTCCGCGAGGTGCGGCAGGCGATGGACCGTCTGAATCGCGAGCTGCCCGGCGGGATGGAGCTCGTCTGGGTGACGGACGACGGCTTGTTCACCGAGTCGAACGTCGAGAGCGCCTGGCTCAACGTGGGCCAGGGGATCGTGCTGACGGCCGCGATCCTGTTCCTGTTCCTGTACAACATGCGGTCGCTGCTTGTCGTCGGCGTGACGATGCCGCTGACCATCGTCGTCAGCTTGTTCTTCATGCAGATGGTCGGCTTCACATTGAACACGTCGACGCTCATCGCGGTCGGTATGTCCGTCGGCATTCTCGTCACGAACTCGATCGTCGTGCTCGAAGCGATCGACAAACGGCTCGTCGAGACGGGCGACCCCAAGCAGGCCGCGCGCCTGGGCGCGAAGGAGTCGTGGATTGCCGTGCTCGCCAGCGCGGGCACGAACGTGGTCGTGCTGTTTCCGATCGCGATGATGGGCAGCCGCGTCGGCCTGTTCATGCGGCCGCTGGCGCTGACGATGCTGCTGATGACCGTTGTGTCGCTCTTCATCTCGTTCACGTTGACGCCGCTGTTGTGCTCGTTGCTGCTGAAGCCGAAACAGGCCGGCACGCGTACGCTGCTGGGTCGGATGGAGGCTCGCTGGAACCAGGTGTTCGATCGCTTGATCGGCGCCTATCGACGGTTGCTGCAATTCGCCGAGCGGCGTCGCGTGGCGGCGGTCGGCTTTCTCCTGATGGTCGCGGTTGTCTTCGTGCATTCGCTGACGCTGGCCGCCGACGTCGGATTCGGCTTCTTTGCCGAGTCGGACCGCGGCGACGTGTCCGTGAAGCTCGAGTTTCCCCCGAAGTGCGACCTGCCATGGTCCGAGGCCCGCGTTGCGGAGGTCGAGCAGTTGCTCAAGGGCCTGCCGCACCTGCAGCACGTGCTCAGCGCGATCGGCCGCGTGGAGGGGATGTTCGGGCAGGCGTCCGAGGGCGTCTACCTGGCCCAGCTCACGTTGAAGTTCTCGCAGCGCACCGAACGCGACTTGACGATCCACGATCTGATGGACGACGTTCGGTCCCGTCTGGCCGGCTTTCCTGACGCGATCGTGACGGTGGGCATCCCGTCGGTCATCGGCGGACAGTCTTCCGACATCGAGATGGAGATCGCCGGCGAGAACCTCGCGACGCTCGACCAGGTGGCGCTGGACGCGCGGCAGGCCGTGGCGGCCATACCGGGAGTTCTCGATTCGGATACGACGGTGCGCGCCGGTAAGCCGGAGCTGCGCGTGCGGCCGCGACGCGCGGTCCTGGCCGACATGAACGCGCCCGCGACGGGTCTGGGCATGGCGCTTCGCGGCAATCTCGAGGGCATCGAGGCAGGCACCTTCAAGCGAGACGCCCGGAACTATGACATCGTGGTCAAGTTCGCGGAGCGCGAGGGGAAGGAACAGGTGGATCAGTTCCTGTTCCCCGGCATGGCGGGCCATCCCTTGGTGCTCGAAAGCGTGGGCGAGGTCGAGCAGGATACGGCCCCGATCCAAATCTCGCGCAAGGACAAGCGTCGCGTGGCGAAGCTGTTTGCGAACCTCAGCCCGGGTTTGCCGCTGGGCTCCGCTGTGACCACGATCAGCGACAACCTTGAAAACGTGAGGCTGATGCCGATCGGGTACGACTACCAGTTCGGAGGCCAGTACGAGGTCATGCACGAGGCGCAGGCGGAGTTCGGCGAAGCCGGCATCATCGCCGTCGTGCTCGTCGTCCTGTCGCTCGCGGCGATCTTGGAGTCCTTCAAGCAGCCGCTCTTGATTCTCGTGACGATTCCCCTGGCCCTGGTCGGCGTGCTCTGGGCTCTCTGGCTGGCGGGCATGAGCATCGAGATCTTCGTGCTGATGGGGCTCGTCATGTTGATCGGCATCGTGATCAACAACGCCATCCTCATCATGGACCAGTTCAACGTCCACGTGCAGGAGGGCATGCCGCGGCATACGGCGATGGTTGCCGCCGCCTGCGAGCGCCTGCGACCGATCGTCATGATCACGCTGGCGGCCGTGCTCGGCATGTTGCCCTTGGCGTTCGGCCGTGGAATCGGGGCGGAGATGCGCAACGCCGTCGGCGTCGCGTCCGCCGGCGGCATTCTCGTCTCCGGCGTGCTGACGGTGTTGGTGATGCCGATCCTCTACGACTTGTTCACGCGAAACCGCCGCCGCGCCATCGTCACGTAAGCCGTCGACGCAAGCCTGGCGCGCCGCGTGCGGAACGGGCCGTTCGGACTCCGGCGAGGGCGTCGTTCGGCACGGAACGCGTGCGGGTCGCGCGAGATGAGAGTTGTCAGCGGGGCTTCC
Organism: uncultured Planctomycetaceae bacterium; assembly: GCA_964514515.1. GTDB lineage: Bacteria > Planctomycetota > Phycisphaerae > UBA1845 > UTPLA1 > CAZERK01. The sequence goes on along the minus strand of CAZERK010000082.1, from coordinate 6,221 downwards.
TCATCGCAGATCGGAGCTTCTCGATTTGCGGGCGGACGAGCGGGCCCACGCGGTGCTCATCGACGCGAAGCGCCTGCTCATACTGTGTGATGGCCTCGGAGAGTCGTCCCTGCTTGGAGTAGCGATCCCCTCGCAAGATGTAGATGACGCCGTTTGCCGGGTCGAGTCGTTCCGCGCTGTCCAGGAGGCTCTCCATCTCGTCGTATCGGTCGAGCGTCATGAGCACGCGCGCCATCTGAATCGCCGTCTTGGATTTTGGGTTGATCGCGAAACAACTTTGCAGCGCCGCCAAGGCGCCTTCGGGGTCGTTGCGCTGCTCGCATATGATCGCCATCGCCTCGCTCGCGTCTGGGAATCCCGGGCACAGTCGAACGGCTTCTTCGCTCAAGCGGAGCGCTTCATCCAGCCGCAGGGCCCGAGCTGCCTGCAAGGCTGCGCCGATATGACGATTCGCCCGCAGCATCGCCTTGGGATCGGGAAGGTCGTCGGCCGAGACCGGCGAGGCGGCGTGCACGTAGCCCAGAGCGGCGAGGCGACGGAGTTCCTCCTCGCTCACGGCACGCTGTCCATCTTGCGTGCCTGCCGCTGCGTACGCGCCCATGACGCGGGTCAATTCGGCATCCAGTTCGCCGACTCGGTCGGTCTGGCTGCCGATGAGGTTTCTCTGTTCGCCTGAGTCGGTGAGCAGATCGAAGTACTCCGGCTCCGGTCCTCGAACGTACTTGTCGCCCAGCCGCCGGATGCCGTACAGGGGGCTGCATTGCGCGGCTTGCAGCGGCGTCTTTGTCTCGATGTAGATCGCTCGATCGGGGTCGGGGCTCGCACGAACCAGACTGATGCCGGTCGTCTCGGACGTCGCTGGCACGCCAAGGAGGTCCACGAGCGTCGGGAACAGGTCCTCAAGGCTGACGGGGCGGTCGTCGATACGGATGGGTCCCTTGATCAACTCGGGACACGACAACAGGAAGACGACCCGGACCGTCGTGTCGTACAAGAGTAGACCGTGCGTCGGCTCGTCGTGCTCGCCCAAGCCTTCGCCGTGGTCGCTCACGACGGCGATCACCGTCTTCTTGCGCAGGTTCAGTTGATCCAGCGTATCCAGCAGGCGTTTGAACTGGCTGTCGACGTACGCGATCTCCGCGTCGTACGGGCGACCGGCGAACTCGGGTAGCTTGACGTAGGGCGACCGGTAGGGCTTGTGGGCGTCGAAGTAATGCACCCACATGAAAAAGGGCGCCTTGCTGCCGTTGGAGCTCCGCGTGCTGAGCCACCGGATGGCTGCATCGCTGACGGCATCCGCGGGCCGCTCGTTGTAGTCGAGGTTGTTCGGGTCGAAGCCGTCGGGGGCCACCTCGAAGTCGTAAAGGTCGAAGCCCTGGTTCAGGCCGAACCGCTCGTCAAGCACGAAGCAGGCGATGAAGGCGGCGGTGTCATAGCCGGCCTTCTTCAACGTCTCGGCGAGCGTCACGTGATCCTGGGCGAGGCGAAAGCTGCCGTTGCCGCATACGCCGTGACGCGGAGGCGTCAGCCCCGTCATCATCGTCGCGTGAGAGGGCAGGGTCAGAGGCGTGGGCGTGACGGCGTGGTCGAATTGCACGCCGCCTTCGGCCAGCGCGTCGAGCGTCGGCGTCCGGGCCTGGGCGTCGCCGTAGCAGCCCAGGCGATCCTGGCGTACGGTGTCGAGCGTGACAAGGAGGAGGTTGAAGCCGGCCGCCTCGCTGGGGCGCACGAGTTGTCCGACGCTCGCTGCCGAGCCGGTGCTCCGGCGATAGGCGACTGAAGCCGCAAGCACCGACCCGATGACCGCCAACACGGCGACCGCAAGCCGGCGCTTCGATCTGCGAGCCGTCGTCGGCCTGGCGGCCCGTTTCATGCTCATGAACCGCGTCCCCCCAGCAATGGCGTCGCGCATAGGCATTCTATGCCCAGCGACCGCTCGACGACAAGCGAATTTTCGATATGCGCGGCGAACCGCCCGTCCCTCGGCCGTCGGCTTGCGTGGCGGTCTGTGCTCCGGCGAGCCCCCGTTGGTTCCGCGTCAAGGCGATGCGCAGGCGCTGGGGAGTCCGCGCAGTTCGGATGCTGTTTCTGGGACGGACGAGACGATCGGACCTGCACCGCCTTGGGCTCGCGACAGCACGAAGTTGCGGCAGTTCTTGTGGCTTTGGCGAATGTTGTTGCGATAGGAGAGATTGGCCACCCATGAGATCAGCGGCCTGCGCCAGCGCCACAGGTTGACCCAAGCGCGGCGCAAAGTGCGACTTGGCGAGTAGAACGTTTGATCGCAGGTCTCCATTTCCTGAACGATTTCAGCTCGGGAGAAGTGTCGGTAGCGGGCCACGGGAAACGTCAGCGTGTAGTGCCGCCAGTCTTCCGGAAACTCGTCGGCGTCGATCCGGCCCTGCGCCGCGAACTGGTCCCATAGCCGCGTACCGGGCAGCGGCGTGAGAAACAGCGCGTTGAGGATGTCGACGCCATATCGCTCGGCGACCGCCGCAATCCGCCGGCCGATGCCGGGTTCGTCCGTGTCCAGCCCCATGATGAACGAGCCGGCGACGATGATTCGGTGTCGCTGAATTCGGTGAACCGACGCGGCGAAGTCGCGGCCGTTGCTCAGGTTGAACTTCTTACCGACTTCCCGCAGGCCGGCGGCCGTCGGCGATTCGAAGCCGATGAAGACGCCGGCACAGCCGGCCTTCGCGGCCAGGGTCAGCATCTCCTCGTCGTCCGCCATGTTGATCGTCACCTGAGCGATCCAGTGTTTGCGCAGCCTCGCCCGGATCATGGCTCGGAAAAGGTCCTTCGTCCGCGCAAGATGTTCACGACTCGTGCCGATCAGGTTGTCATCCACAACGAGAACGAGCTTCTCCCGAATCGCGCCGAACTCACGGACGACATCGGCGACGGGCCGCTGACGATAGCGATAACCGTTGAACGGCGTCACGCTGCAGAAGCTGCAATTGAGCGGGCAGCCGCGCGTGGTCTGAATCGAGCCAAACGCGTAATCGCCCGCGAGCAAGTCGTGCCGGGCGGGCGGCACTTCGTCCATCTTCGCGTGCGATCCCTTGTAAAGGGGCTGCAGGACGCCGAGGCGAGCATCTGCCAGGACGCGTGCCCAGATCGGCTCGGCCTCGCCCGTCACGATCGAATCGACGCGGGCTGCGGCCTCTTCCGTACACATCGTGGCATGAATGCCGCCCATGACCACCGGCACGCCGCGGTCACGGAAGACCGATGCGATTTGGTAGGCGCGGTGCGCCTGGGAGGTGAACGCGGTCACGCCCACCACGTCCGGGCGCGGCAACGCGCCGTAATCAGGCGTACGGACATTCTCGTCGAAGATCGTGATCTCCCACTCCGGCGGGGTCAGTGCCGCCAAGGCCAGCAGGCCCAGGGGCTTCCAAACGCGGTAGCGGTTCCACCGACTTCTCTTCATGTCGGTCAGGTCTACGAGAGGGTTTCGGGGGTTGATCAGGTAGAGGCGAATGGTCAGGGTCCCTTCGAAGTTTGCGGCCCGGCGTTGAATCGACCGAGGCGTTCCGCGGGTTCTACTTCACAGGCTCGATGGCACGATCCGTGCGGTTGCAGAAACCCGCTCGAAGTGCCGGGCTCTCGCCGCACAACCTCGCGACCGCGTGGTCTTGGTTGGCGCTTTTCGTTGATTCGTTCCTCGATTTCACGTGACGGCAACAACCGCCTCGCTCGCCGTGTTCAGCGAACTCGGTGGCGGCGCGGCCTGCGGCGCATCGATGGACGGGATCTGTCCGACGGCCCAGTCGATCTCGCCGCCGCTTTCGGCGTCGATCATGGGAATGCGCGCCGGGGTCAGGCCATTGTATGTTTCGATCGCACCCCGTTTCAGCAGCGCGGCCCCCGCCAACCACATGGGGCCGGTCAGGAGCAAACCGAGGTCTCCGATGATCTGATGAACGAGCTGCTTCGGGGCGACCGCATTCCTCCGAATCGCGAGGAGCGCTCTGGCGGCGTTGATCGGGTTATAGAAGCTGAAATAGGCGCGCAGCAGGTTCAACTGTCGCTGCCAGGGGCGCGGATGTTGCGAAGCCGCGATGTGATTGCCATCCTGAAACGCATTGGGAACGAGCCTGCCGCCCACGCGATGGAAGACGGCGCCGGAGGCCAAGGCCGGCTCCAGGTCTCGCGTGCCAACGGCGGGCCCCAGGTAGGTGCACTGATAGCTGACCGCGCCTCGCTCCAACACGTAACGCGCCTGGTTCAAGAGACCGGATAGATCTCCCGGGCGTGAACGCAGCGGCTGCGCGTCGCTGTGGATCATCATCACGTGGGGGCCGATCCCGTTCTGGTGCATCACCTCAAAGAGCTGAGTCGTCTTGTCCGCACTTTGCCCCTTTTTGACCAGCACGGCCGTGATATCCTCGATGCCGATCCAGAGACCGTGCAGGCCGGCCTTTCGGCACAAAGGCAGGAGGTCGCGGTTCTTGAACACATCCGCCTGGGTGGCTTCGGTGTAGAACCGAATCCGTTCACCCAGCGACACACCACCGGTGCGGGTCCTCGCGAGTTCGCTCATCAACTCGACGACCGTCTGACGAGCGTTGAAGAAGTTGTCATCGGTCCCAAAGAAATTGCAGATGCCGAAGCTCTCGTGGATGTGCTTGATTTCTGCCGCAAACCGCTCCGGGCTCTTGTGCCGCCACGTTCGTTGGTTGGCCGCGGGAATCGGGCAGGAAGAGCACCGGCAGCGGCCGCCCTGGGGCGCGCCGACCGAGGCAATGGTCGATACCTTGCCGATCCGCCCAGGCGGACACGGTTCGGCGCATAGCGTGCGTCGGCGGTGCGGCGGTTCGATCATTCGGTAGCCGGCGTCGGGGAGCGGCAATTCGTCCAGATTGCGGAGGAGGCGCTGGACCCCGGTGTTGATCGCCACGGGCTGCAGGGGCGAGGCGTCCGGCGACAAATAGACCAAGCCCGGCACGCTCGCAAGCCGCCCCGCCAGCCGCGCGTTTTCGTATGCCTCGCGCGGCGCCTCGTCGGCACGCCGATTCGCCAAGACGGCGTGCAGCAGGTCCAGCAGCACGAAGGCCTCGCCCGTCACGACGCAATCGGCCCCGATGCCCGGCGTGGGCCCCAGCTCAAAGAAGTCCGTCGGCTCATAGACGGCCTTTGGACCTCCGGCCACGATGAGCGGACGGCGCTCGCCCGACCGGTGCGCATCCCGAATGAGAGCGTACGCCCGTTCGGTGTGCACCTGCATGGACGACACCAGCAAGATGTCCAGCGGTCTGCCGTTTAGCCTCATCCGGCTCGGGAGGACATTGGGTGACCACTGCTGCAATACGATGCGAAGGTTGGCGAAGCCCGCCTCGTGCAGCACGTCTCCCAGCAAGCGGACCGAGCAGGGCGCCATGCGCTTGTCAGCGTACCAGAAGGGCAGCATGCGCGTGCGAAAGTCGAATGCATGGACGATTCCGATGGCCAACTCGTGGGCGCGCGTGCACTGCCGCAGCGCGAAGACGCGCCGCCGGAATTCCCCGTCCGGCAGATAGACGTCATCCGCAGCCCGTCGGGGCAACTCCATCTCTTAGCCCTCACGGCGCGCGGTGCGAGACAGTTTGAGCCCCGGCCGCCGGCCGTTCTTCTTGGCGTCCAGCGTCATGTTCGCCATCGCCTTCGACGCGGCCTCATCGATTAGCAGCACCTTCCGGCCGTCATGCGTAAAGGTGACGTCGTCGGGGCTGGCGCGGTCCGGGCCCAGTTGCCAGCCGTTCTCCCCGCGCGTGAATCTCATCGCGACGTCATCTGCGGCCTTCTTGCGAGCCAGCCTCGCCAGCAGGCACTGACGCGCAGCCAGTGTCACGATCAACATCGTTCGTCCTCCCATTGCGGTGGCGCTCCACCAGGGCGCGGGGGATCCCCCTGATTCTGAGGGGGATCCCGCCGCCACGGGGTCTTATTCCAACCTCCGGAAAGCACCTCGCTGATGCGAGCATGACTCATCTGCCGAACTCATTCCTTCGCGGACGGAGGATCGCTTTTCCAGACATCGCTCTCGACGGCGTCCGTGAGTAAGTACACTTGCACCAGGGTTCCGCTCGCGAAGACCTTGACAACGGTTCCTGTGGTCGGCTCGATCTCCGCGGCCGCCTCGCGCACCTTCACGCCGGTGATTCGCTCGATTTCGTGTCGGAGGGGACCGGCCGCGCTGGCAAAGAGCTGTCGATGAAACTCTTGCACCTTGGCAG
>CAZERK010000081.1:0-10673 GCA_964514515.1 uncultured Planctomycetaceae bacterium | reverse complement strand
CGCTCATAAACGCCGTGGCTGTAGCCGCGGACGCAGAAATCGAACCGGTTGCCCACGACGCGGCACCGGCTCGAGCGCCACATCGCCAGCCCCCAGCCCGACATGAACGACAGGTCGTTGCCCGCCACGACCGCGTCATCGCACCGCACGAGGCAGAGGCCGTTCTGGCCGCTGCGAGCCCGGTTGTCTCGCAGCACCGCTGTCGGGCAACGCAGGCAGTAGACGCCGGCTCCGTAACGGAGCCATTGGTTGTCGTCGTTTTCGTGTCCGAAGAGCCAGTCGTCGAGATTCTCCCGTTGCGGCGTGCTCTTGAGCCGCTGTCGGTAGTTCCGCGACACGTCGCAGCCTTCGATTCGAAGCCCCGGGGCGTCTTCCGCATAGATGCCGACCTTGAAGCCTCGGACGACGGCCCTGCGGATCGTGACGTTCTTCGCCCCGTGCACGACGATCCCCCGACCCGTGAAGCGATCCGCCGTCACGTCGTCGCCAGCCCCGACGAGTTCCGCGCCGCCCAAATCCAATACGACGCCGTCGGTTCGCACGACGATGGCCCCGTCGTCCGACGGAGACTCCACGCGCATGACGACGCCTTCGTCGAACGTCCTATCCACCGTCACGTCGATCGGCTTGACGAGCCGTTGTTCTTCTTGGTGCTGCGGCGCCGCCTGCTCCTGTTCGCGGGGCCGGTTCCAAAGCCCTTCCGGCCAGTTGCAGCCGAGGCCGCCGAGCCAGCTTGCTGCCCAAATCGCGCCCAGAATCGTTGAACGCCTTGTACGCATCGCGCTTCGCCTTCCGTATGGCCCCTATGCGTGTGCTTCCGCGTCGAGCTCATCCAGCAGGGCCACCGCTCGGCGCAGGTGCGGTATCACGATGGAGCCGCCGACGATCAGCCCGACGTTGAAGATCTCCATGAGCTGCTCGTTTGTCGCCCCCAGTTCCTTGCAGCGGATCACGTGATAGGCGATGCAATCGTCGCACCGCAGGACCATCGAGGCCGCCAGGCCGGCCATCTCCTTCGTCAAGGCGTCGACCGCTCCGCTTTCGTACGCCTTCGTGTCGAGCGTGAAGAACCGGCTCACGTTGACGTTCTTCGCCGCGAGAATCCGCTCGTTCATCTTCTCGCGGAATGCTCGAAACTCCTTCAGTCGGCTGGTCATGGGTTCGCCGCTCCTCTCTCGCACGATCCTCTTCCGACGTGCCGCACGTCCGGCTTCGGGATTCTATCCGACATGGAGCGACTTGGCCTCTCCAGACGCGACGCGCACCCTGCCTGCGAGCCCCCGGAGGGCGCCGCGCCGGTCGTCTAACGGTCGCGATCCGATACGACTGTTGTATCGATGTGCAGATAACGGGACAGGAAGCGGACGCCTACGTAGAACGGGATCGTGTCGGTCAGGGCCGCGACGAACTTGAACGCATATCCGGAAGCGATGAAGACGAAGATTTGCGGCACGATGGGGCGATCGGGGTCCACGGGCAGCGCGTGCGCATAGTAATGGGTGATGAGGATGACCGCGACAGTATCCACGAATTGGCTGACCAGGGTCGAGCCGTTGTTTCGCAGCCAGAGATGCTTTCCCTGGGTCAGGCGCTTCCAGAAATGAAACAGGAACACGTCGCAGAACTGAGCGGTCAGATACGCCAGCATGGAGGCCGTGACGGCCCCGAAAGCCAACTGCTTGATCTCGAAGAAGACCGGCAGGCGTCCGGCGGCATCGCGGATCGGCTCGCCGGTCGCCGGATCAACCGCCAACGACGGCGGCAGAACGCTGCCCAGCCAGAGGATGAAGACCACCCACAGATTGAGCAGCAAACCGACCCAAACGACGCCGTTTGCTCGGCGACGTCCGTACAATTCGCTGATGAAGTCGGTGCAGAGGAACGTGATCGGATAGGGCAGGACGCCGACGGCCACGACAAACGGAACGCGGAAGCCGGCGATCGTGAACGACAGATCAACGAATCGCGTGATGCCGAGGACGTTCAACATGGCCAACGTGCCAAGGAACAGCCCGGCGAAAACCAGAAAAACGCGCTCCCTGCGCGCCACCAGCACGGGGTCGATTCGCTCAGGCGCGTTTGCATTCGGCGGCATCTCAAGGAAGGGTAGTTTGCCTGTTCGAGGCGGTCAACGCGGTGTCGCCGGGACGCCGGGCTCCTCACACGCTGCGCAAACGTACGGCAGCGTCGTTGAGAGCCGCCGGCCTTGGCCGGCGGGTGGCCTCGACCACGTGCCGGGAGGCTGCGCGCCATGCGCCGCCGCCCCTCGGCCAAGGCCGAGGGCGCTCATACCGTGCCGCGAGGCGCGCTTGTGCTTTTCAGAGAATCCGATACCCCTGCCGACCGCGCCGCTTTCATACAAAATGGCGACTGACGCACACAGGCCCAACTCGTGCGCGGATTCCGGTGCGGCAAGCGAATGCATGCGACGCAGCCGTCGGCTCGCCCGCTGCTGCGTCGGGCGGCGCTACTTCCGTGTTCGCCGTCTCGATCGAAGCGAACCCATCAACAGCAGGGCCGTCAGCGAGGCGGCGGCCGAACTGACGCCGCACAGGCCCGCCGGCGCCGTTTGGTCCGCGGGAGGCTGGTCGGTATCGGTCTGCTGCGAGGGCGCCGGCCCCTTCTCGAATACGGCCGTCAGGGTGCGGTCGTCGCCCAGCGTGACGTCGATGGCCGGGTCGCTGCCGTCGCCCGCGATGCCGTCGCCCGTCCACCGCGCGAAATGCCAACCTTCGTCGGGCTTCGCGGTGAGCGGCACCCTCGCGCCGATGTCGTAGGCGCAGGTGTGCGGCGAGCCTTCGACGACGCCCTGACCCTCAACCCAGATGGTCAACGTGCATTGGTGACGCTTGAAGACCGCCGTCACGTCCCGGTCGTCGACCATCACCACGTACGTCGGCGTGTCCGCGCCGGACGCGTCGCCTTCCCAGTTCGAGAAGTAGGAGTTCGCCTCGGCCGTCGCGCTCAGTTGGATCACCGTATCCGGTACATAGACGCCGCCGGGCGGATTCACCGCTACCTGGCCGTCGCCCTCGACGGAGACATCCAGGCTGAAGCCGATTGTCAACGTGACCTCTTGGCTATAGACCGTTCCGCAAGGACACGAGACGCAGACGCGGTACACGCCGCCGTCCGCAAACCGGGCACGGGGGATGGCGTACGTTGCTTCCGTCCCAAACGGAAGATCCTCGCCGTCCTTCTGCCATTGATACGACAGCGGCGTCGTGGCTCGCGCGGCTACGCTCAGCGTGGTCGGCTGGCCGCGGACCGCTGTTCTTGACACCGGTTGCCGGGTGATGACCGGGTCCAGGCCCGATTCGCACGCAGCCAGAATCGAGTGCGCGTGGCAGTCCTGGTGTACCACCACGTCCAACTCGAATGCCAGGTCGGCCGTGGTTCCGAAGAACTCCGACGCGGGGGTCGGATCCGAAACGCCGAACACGCCGCTGGGATTATGCAAGTAGTGCTCGGAACCGTTTGGGTTCGAGACGTTGGACCGGTACCAGTACACGAGGCCGTCCAGGTAGTAGCCGCCGGACGCCTGAACTGAGAGCCACCACGTCCCCGCTGGCAGGAGGGCGTCGTCGAAGTCCCACGAGACGACTCCCGTGCCGAACTCGCCCCAGCCGTACGTCGAGAGGACGACTTGGGCGCCGGCTTCGGCACCGCCGGGTGCGTCCGCGCCCTCGACCAAAAAGTCGTAATAGCGACAGCCCTCCCAATCGTAAGGCCTGAAGAAAGCGCGGCCGGCGCCGAGATGAACTGCCTCCTCGGTCGAGAAGTCGTCCCACGATTTGACGCTGTACGTCGGCATGTAGGTATCAGCGAAACTCTGCGCATACGCCCCCCAATCGGAGTCGTCAATCGCCTGGGCGAACCACGCCTGGGGCATCGCCAATTCGCACTCGTCGGGCGTATCGTTTGCGTTGCAGTCGCTGCTGGTCCCCGCCGCGATGTCCAGGTCATCCAGGAAGCCGTTGCCGTTGCAGTCCGACTGGCATCCGTCGGGGACGCCGTCGCCGTCGTCGTCACGAGCCGTGCCGCTCGCGATGTCGCATTCGTCGGGGATACCGTTTTCGTTACAGTCCGGCGTGCCGAGGACGATCTCCCAGTAGAAGTTGGCGACAGGGTCGCCGCCGAACCAATACCAGCCGCCGCCCACGTCGTCGGCGTAATAGAACCGGTCCTGGCTGAAGCCCACGGTCGGCGGGTTGGCGATGACCTGCCCGACCATCTCGCCGCCAACGTTATTGAAGATCCGCAGGCCCGCGATTACCTCTTGCGGCAGGTAGAGATTCAAGGACTCCAGGTCGCCGAACGTAAGGATGACGTGCTCTCCCGGCGCCAGCAGAAGCGGCACGTTCGTCCGGGTGAAGCCTCCCAGGACGATGCGGTCGCTCACGTCGTAGAATCGCACCTCGAGGTCGGCCGAGTCCAGGATCGTCTGGGACTCGTATCCGTATGACCGAGAACGTCACCTCTTGTAGGAGCCCCGGCCGAGTCAATCGCAGATCGTCACCGATGAAAACGCCCGGTAGGTCCTCGAGCCATTCCACGACGTACAGGCTGTTCTTGAAGACCTCGAACTGCGGCGCCTCGCATTCGTCGGGTCGCCCGTTGGCGTTGCAGTCTTGGCTCGTCTGGTCCGCCAGATCGCAGCCGTCCGGGACATGGTTGCCGTTGCAGTCCAAGTCGTTGCCGAGGGCGATCTCGCACAGATCCGACAGGCCGTTGTCGTCACAATCCGCGTCACCGCCGGGTTCGCATTCGTCCGGCACGTTGTTGGCGTTGCAGTCCTGGCTCGTGCCGCCGGCGATGTCCTGAAGGTCGGCGACGCCGTTGTCGTTGCAGTCGGGCGGCGCGTAGTTGACATACGTGGCTGCGTAGCCGATCCGCGAGCAGCCGAAGGCGACGTACGCATACCCCTCCATGCCCCAGTATGTCCCCCATGAGTTCCTCACGATCCAGGCGCCGTGCTCGCCGAGACGGTCGTCCCAACCGACGATCACGACGACGTGGTTCGTGAAGTCATGTTGGCATGCATTGAACACGCCGCCCGTGTAGGCCTGGAACGGCAGGTTGACGTACAAACCTACGGTCACGGGGCCGCGCTGCAGAATCGCCTGCTTGATCTGCTCGACGGTCGGCTCGCCCTCAACGGGTCCGATGTAATACCACGAATCCAGGCAATAGGGATGCGCGTACGGGCAACCGCAGGCTGCATCGGTTGCCTGGTATGGGAAGTCCGACTCGCGTACGGCGCCGCTGGCGCCGCAGAAATCGGGGACGCTGTTGCAGCGGAGGTACTCGAGGGCAGCGTCGTGCCAACCGCCGCTGCAATTCCCGGCCCACGTGCAGCTCACCAGCCATTGTTCAGAGAGGTCCGTCAGGCTTCCTTCGTGGATGTGAATCGCGGCCTCCATCGCCCCGACCGCCCCGAACGCCCAGCAGCTTCCGCATTGGCCCTGGTCGCGGACCGGCGTGCAGCCGTCCAAGCCTCGCCAGTCGAATGCAGGCGGCAGATCTCTTGTCGCCGGCGCGTTGTCAAACTGCCCGCGCAGCCGCCAGTCCGTCGGCTCCACCGCGCCGCAGAGTTGCTCCAGCGATCGGCTCGTTGCGCCGTTCTGCGCGACCGTGAAGGTCCAACCTTCCGCCCGGCCCTGCTCGCGCAGCGCCGCGATGTCTGCTTCCGAAAGCTGCCCGGCGGTGGTCTGAGCGAGCGTCAAGCTGAAAACGGCCGCGCACAGGATGATCATGATGGGGCCGCCTCCGACCGGCTTGCAGGCGTCACGGGGGTCGGCGATTGCGACGAGACGGTCGCCCTCAGATGCGCAGGTATCTCGCCCGCGGCACCTCGGCTGGCGGTTCGCTGCCATGTCTCAATACCTCCCTTAAGATGGAGAAACGACGCGAATGGAAGGGTCCCCTAAGAACGGAGCGTACTGCTGCCAAACGCCGATATTATCAGCTTACGATGTTTCATTCAAGCGCGCGAGGGGAGGTTGGCGCAGCGCGAGTGCGCTTGCGCGGCGTTCGTACGCTGGTGGTCGGCTTGAACGGAGCTGTGGGCCGCGGCGTGCCGGCTGGGCGTTGGCGTCCGTGGGCCTGGTGCGACGGTGCGGCCGTGCGACGCGCGGGCATCAGCGTTGACGGATGTGTCCTACCGATTCGATGGCTTGCCGGCGGTGATCGCGGACTGCTGCGCGTGCGTGCTGGAGATCAGCCGCAGCTTCTCGGCGTCCCCGAGGAGAACGACGGCCCCGCAGCCGATGCACATGTGCGCTCGGACAGGGACATCCGCCGTGTGAAACGTCATGAACTTGGTCTCCGTCGGTCGAAAATGGACGGCTCCCGTGGACTGCATCGAGCCCAGGATCAGATCGGTCTCACCACAGCGAGGGCAGGCGAACTGCGTCATCGTACGACTCCTTAGACCATCCAACAGGACCGGGACGGGTCTCCGGTGAGGGCGTCCAGCCGTGCGCAGAGCGCGAGGACGCCCGTCCCGGTTGTCAGACGTTGTTGGGCAGCGAACCGCGTTCAACCGACGTTGGCTGCCGCTCAGTCTCGCTCCTTGTGTTCGATCGTCCATCGCCCATCCGTCCGCGTCCGCATGCACGGACGACACGAGACGCATCAGGGGCTGTCCAGGCAGTCGACGGCCAGACAAGACGATCGTCCATCTCCGAACAACATCGGTTCATGCCCGACCGCAATTGAGCCCTGGCAGCGCGGCATTCGTCTGCGATTGCCTCTGCGAACGCGCGAGTCCTATGATTATCAGGCGGGACGGTTCGGACTTGACCGCGCCATGACGGAAAACGATACTTGGTTGAATCCCTTGCGTGCACGCGCTCCGATAATTCCAGCGGTGGGCGGCGGCACGTCGGGTGCAGCCTCGCCAACGATCTGGAACGGTTGAACCAAAGCCCTCCGAATCCGCTACAGGACGAGCCACGGATTCCAAATCCGGTCGGCGTCGCGAACGGGAGATCATGAGACCGTCTTTTTTGGAATCTCTTCGCAGGAACAGGGGACTGGGAATCCGAGAGGGTCGTGCTGGGAAGCCCCGGCTTATCGGGGGCGACCGTCTTGCCGAGCGGGCAACCAGCCGCGGACTTCTTCTGATCGGCTGCTGCGTGCTGCCGTTGGTTGCGGCATCTGGTTGCGACGTCATCGGTTGGCTGTTTCCATGGATCGATGGGGACAAAGCGCCGGGAAGCGATCTCGCATCTGCCAAAGCCGTGACGCTTGACGAAGCAGGAGAAGTCACGCTGACCGGCACGCTCAGCACCGCCCGGCGCGTTCACGTCTACGATCTAGGGCCGTGCGAGGCCGGCGACCGGATTGTCGTTTCGGTGGATCCGGCCTTCGGCAGCGTGCTCGATCCGGTGACGGCGGTCTTCGACGCGAACGAGGAAGTCTTTGCGCTGAACGACGACATCGATACGGAAGGGGGCAACTACGGCTCGTATATCGACGAGGTCGTTTGGATTCCCAGCACGCACTTCTATCTCGCCATCAGCATGTACTATCACGATCAGACCGGCGGCGCGTATAACGCCGTCGTGCGGATCGAACGCGGCGGCGGCATCGTGCGGCCGCCAGTACAGGCCTTGCTGCTGGATTTCGATGGAGGCAGCATCACCATCCTGGGCGAGGGGACCATCGAGGTCGACGCGTTCGACGCCGCCAAGATCGATCCCGCCTATGACGGACAAACGGAAGCGATCAAGGCTGGAATTGTGGAGACCGTGCGGCAGAATTACAGCAACACGGGCATCGTGGTCGTGACGACGGATGACGCGCCGCCGGCCGCGGGGACCTTCAGCACGATCTACTTCGGATCGTACAGCCCGACCAAATTCGGCGTCGCCCAGGGGGTGGACCAGGGCAATCGCGATCGCTGCGACGACGGCATCGTCTTCACGGAGCAGTTCGACGACCCGTTCGCCAGCCAGCCCTCGGTCGAAGGCATCGGCGTCGCGATCGGCAACGTTGCGGCGCACGAGGCGGGCCATCTGCTCGGCCTGAATCATGTCACGGACGTGACGGACTTGATGGATACGACGGGCTCAGCCAGCACGCTTCTGGCCGACCAGGAATTCAAGACCTCGCCGCTGCACGCCAGCGTCTTCCCATTCGGACGCCAGAACGGCCCGGCCATCCTCAACCGCGTCGCGCCGAAGTAGCAACGTTCGGGTTCATCTGAAGCAAGAGCGTCGGATCGAGGAAGCGGCGTCACGCAGCCCAGCCCAGCCCCAACCAAGACAGCCGCGACATGCCCGGATAGCCCGCGTCCGGCCGAATCCGCGCCGGACGAGCTGACCGACGGATTCCCTGTCCGCTCCGGCAAGCTTATAATAAGGCGATGGACGGCCGGGCGGCCGACGTCCTTGCCGCGCGAGCGGCGGGGCAGACGCCCGAGCGGACAGGCAAACGCCCGACATGCCAAGGTGCTGCGTCGCCGCACGATGCCCGAGCGAGAGACGACATGGGGGCGAGCGCGACTGAGCGTGGGGGATGGTCGATCCTCCACGGCGAGCCACGACGGGTTTCAAAGACGTTCATCAGCGAGACTTCGACAAGCTCGTAGCTTGAGGGAGAACACCGATGCTGCTCCGGCGGTGCTGCGCGATCGTTGCGGCTTTCGTCCTGCTGACGACTCTCAATCCCGTCCCCGCGACCGAGATCGGCCAGGAGATCGCCGGCCAGATCAACGTCGCTTCGTATCGGCATTATCTCGACGACGTGCTGTACACACATAACGGGCATAACCGGGGTCGCTTCGGAGCGCAGCACGACCCGGCCCGCAACAACATCTACACAACGTTCCAGAGCTTCGGCCTGGAAGTCGAGTTGCACCCGTTCTATTACGGCGGCACGTACTACAACGTGGTCGCGACGCAGCGGGGCTGCACGTATCCGGATTCCGAGTACATCATCGGCGGGCATTACGACTCCGTGAACAATCCCGGCGCCGACGACAACGCTTCGGGCGTGGCGGGCGTCATGGAGATCGCTCGCGTCCTGTCCCAGTATCCCACGCAGTACACGGTGCGGTACATCGCCTTCGACCTGGAAGAGTTGGGCCTGCTCGGCAGCGACGCCTACGCCCAGGATCACGTGGAAGACGATATCCGGGGCATGATCTCGATGGACATGATCGCGTACGACGCCGGGGACTACGCGGTGCAGATCTTCGGCCGGACGTCCTCGAACCCGATCAAGTCTGCGTTGAGCACGGCCGTGCTGACGTACGGCGGGGACTTGTCGGTGCATTTCATGGGATCGTTGGATGCCAGCGATCACGCGCCGTTTGAATGGGTCGGCTTCCGTGCGTGCCTGCTGATCGAGATGGACGGCAATCCCTGCTACCATCAACAATGCGATTCGGTCGACACGCCTGACTACATCAGCTACGACTATGCCGTGGACCAGACGCGGAGCGTCGCGGGCTTCCTGGCGGACCATGCCCTCGCCCTGGCGCGGGACTGCGACGGGGACGGGTTGGTCGACAAGTACGAGATCGACGCCAACCCGTCGCTGGACTGCAACGAGAACGATCGCCTGGACGTCTGCGAGGTGGGGGGGACGACGGACTGCAACGGCAACGGCGAGCCGGATCTTTGCGACGTGTACAGCGGCGTGAGCGAGGACGCGAACGGCGCCGGGATTCCCGACGAATGCCAGGACCTGGCTGCGCCTCTTCCGAACCCGATGCAATGGGCCCCGGGCGGCCAGCCGTCGCCCGCCTACGGCGTCGCGTCGCAGTTGGCCATGACCGCCGTAGAGGCGTTCGACCCCGAGGGCGTGGAGTACGGCTTTGAATGCGTGGCGGGCGGTTGTCACAACAGCGCGTGGCAGGCGTCGACCAGCTACGTCGACGTCGGCTTGGCCCCGAACTCGCCCTATACCTATGCGGTCCGGGCGAGAGATCAGTCGCCCCTGCACAACGCGACGTCCCCGTCGAATTCGGTGCAGACCGTCACGAGCATCGAATCGCCGACGACCGTCGAGTTCGTGGACGTGGGCGACACGACCCTACAGGTGTACATCCCCGGCGTTTTTACGAACCTGTCCTACTACAGTTCTGGAATCTACATCGAGGTGACGCACGACGGAGCGACCGCGGGCGGCGGCGATGCGAATACGTGGAAGAAGTCGCAGAGCTTCCTCGTGACGGGCTTGTCGGAGGGCACGTTGTACACGCTGCGCGTCAAGGCCCGGAACCTGGTCGGCTTCCAGACGCCCTACAGCGCCGCGTTCGAGCGGCAGACAACGGGAGGACAAACCTGCGTCCTGCTCGGCGACATGAACGGCGACGGGATGGTCGACGGCAGCGACGTGCCTGGCTTCGTCAGGGCCAAGCTGGGGCAGCCGGCGATGCCAGGAGACAACGCCGCCTGCGCCGATTACCAGACCGGCAGCACGGCAGGCGACGTTGCGGCGTTCGTCGACGACTTGTTGTCCTGACGCGCCCTGTCTGCGTTTGAGCCTGTTTTGCATCGTCCGCCAAACTCGCACCGAAGACCATCCAACAAGGTTGGGCGTGGCAGCCGGCGATGGCGGCAGTCGCCGCGGAGGGCGGGCGGTCGAGGGTGCCTGTCCCGGTCTTGCTAGAAGCCATCCCAAAACCAGTCAGAGCCGCGACCGTGAGGGAGCGGTCGCGC
>CAZERK010000080.1:0-10695 GCA_964514515.1 uncultured Planctomycetaceae bacterium | reverse complement strand
TTGCGGTTCTTGAGCTCGCTGAGTAGTTTGTGGTAGGTGAACTGTTGGATGACGCGGCCGGCGACCTCCTCGCCGATCTTGCGCAGCGCCCGATCCGAATGCTTCGCGCCCGTCACGCAGACGGCGCAGCGGCCGCGCTCGTCGCGGCGGAACTCGATCGTCACGTCGTCCTTGACGATCGTCATCGTTTCGCCGCGCGTCATCGCTTCGGCGACGATTTCGCTGTTGGCGATTTCCGTCTCGACGGTTCGCGAAGACGGTTGGTTCTCGTCGGCCTCTTCGTTCGAACGGGCCAGCGAGTATCCCAGCGCGGCCGCGGCTCCGCTGACGGCGGCGGCGATCGCGGGCCACGACGAGATGACCAGCGGCGTCAACACACATACGGCACTCATGGCATCCTCCTCATACTCCTCATGGTGTCCAACAAATCCGGGGCAGGCGCGCTCGACCGTTCATCTCTGGCAATGCCTGTCGCCCTCGCCGGGAGCCGATCCCGATTTTGCCAAGCGCCCCACGCACTACTCCGACATCTCGAGCTTCCGCCTCACCGATGGCCGCAAATCCGACCGCTTCGAGGCGAACCTCGCCCGGCCCTCCGCCCAGGCCCGCAAGGCGTGGATTTCCTCGGCCATCGTCTTCGACAGCGGCACGGTCTCTTGCAGGCTCTTGATTAAATCCGCCGTCTCCAACTCCTTGCTCGCGTAGAACACGTCGTACAGCGAACTGATGACGGCTTCCTCAATCTCCGCGCCGCTGAAGCCGTCGGCCGCTCGCTCCAGGAGAGCCAGATCGAACTTCGCCGGATCGCGGCCGCGTTTTCGCAGATGGATGTCGAAGACTTCCTGCCGCTCGGCGCCGCTGGGCAAGTCCACGAAGAAGATCTCGTCGAGCCGTCCCTTCCGCAACAGCTCCGGCGGCAGTTGGGAGATGTTGTTCGCCGTCGCCACGACGAAGACCGGCTTGCTCTTCTCGCTCAACCAGGTCAGGAAGGTGCTCATCACGCGGGCCGTCGTGCCGCCATCGGTGTAGCCGGAGCCTTGCGACCCGCTGAACGCCTTGTCGATCTCGTCCACCCAGAGGACGACCGGGGCGATGCTCTCGGAAATCGAGATCGCGCGGCGGATGTTCTCTTCCGACGAGCCCACGAGGCTCGCGAACATCCGGCCCATGTCGAAGCGGAGCAGCGGCATGTTCCACATGCGGCTGACGGCCTTGGCGCAGAGGCTCTTGCCGCAGCCCTGTACGCCGACGAGCAGCACGCCCTTGGGCGCCGGCAGACCGAACTGCCGGGCACGCGAGGAGAACGCCAGCGACCGCTTGTTCAGCCATTCCTTCAGGTGTTCGAGCCCGCCGACGTCCTTGATGTCCGTCTGCGAGTCGTAGTATTCGAGCAGGCCGCTCTTGCGGATGATCTGCTTCTTCTCCGAGAAGACGATCGACGCATCTTTGGCGCCGAGCGTGCCGTCGTACACGATTGTCTTGGCGAAGACATTCTCCGCCTCCTGGAGCGTCAGGCCGAGCGCCGCCTGGACCAGCTTCTCCGACTCCTTCGGCGCCACGTCGATGGTCAGCTTCGCCGACTCGGCCACGTCCCGGCAAATCCGCTTCAACAGGGCCTCGAACTCACGGGGGCCCGGCAACGGGTAGTCGATGACGCAGATGTCCTTCTCCAGGTCGGGCGAGATTTCGACGCGCGGCGACGTGATGACCATCGTCTTGTAGCTGTCGCTGAGCGCCTGGGCGACCTCGCGCAGCTTGCGAACGAAGGGGAGTGTCCGTCCGCATGCTGTATGGCACGTGAATGCGTTGAAGTCCTTGAAAAGATAGATCGCGGGCTCCTTGTGTTCCTTCACCGCATCCTTTGCCTCGAGCGGGTCGGCCAGGCCTTTCGACCGTGTCCCGCTCTGCTGGGCCCCGGAGCGCGTCAGGCCGGTCGTGACGGTCCAGCAGTAGAGCTGCTTCTTCCGCTTCGCGGCGATCTGGCGGAGCTGATGCTCGACGCGGCGTTCCTCCCAGGTCACGACGTAGATGATCGGGTACCGGGCGCGGATCAGGATTTCCAGGTCTTCCTGGGCGCTGGACCGCCGCAGACGTCGACCTTGCGGCGGGCCTTCCTGCCTCAGCGCCATCTCCTCTTTCGGCCGACTTGCCGAGCCTGACGGCTCGGGCGCGTCGGTCGCACGTCCCGGCGGGGTCGCCTCGATTCGTCTTGATGCTCCGTCCTGCATGGTTGCCCCGCCGCTCTATCAGAGCCGCGGTTGCCAGCCTACGCCGCTCCGCCGCGAGCCACGTCCGCCAGTCTGCGCCTGTCCGCTGCGAGGCACGACAGCCAATCTGTACGCGTCCTTCGCGAGGCACGACCGTCTGCTTGTGCGCGCCTGTCGCGAGGCAAAAGGGGACAGGCACATCGCAGGCTATCGTTCGCGGCGGCGCCGTTCGTGCTCGGCTCGGAGCCGGTTCCCGCTTGCGCCGGTTCTCTACATCCGTAGCGGCCGACGTCCTCGTTGGCCGTCTTCCCTCCGCTCGGTATATTCGGCGCGCCGCCGTCTGTCGTGCTTCGCCTCCGCCGAGCAGGAACTCGGCCGCTACCCGTCACAAACCGGCATCTGCGGCGAGCCCGTAGTCTCCCCGCACGCGAGGTCCTCCAACAGGGCCGCCAGCGCCGGCGTCAAGTCATGGCAGTAGACCCGACCGTCCGCGCCGATCGTGATGCCGGCCAGGCCCTTCTCGCCGCAGCCTGCTTCGTGCGGTTCGCAAGCGCCGCCGGTCGTCCCGTCGCTGCGTGCTGGCCCGCCGCATCGAGATCGCTCGTCGCTGCACGGCGGCTCGCTGCGTCGTGGCCGCTCATCGCAGCGTGGCGACTCGTGGCAGCGCAGGCCAAGGCGACGCACGTATTCGATCGCCTCCCGCTGCTCCTCGGCGGTATTGAGCCGTGTCAATTCGGGATGCCGCTGCGCCGGCTGACGAGTCACAGCGGCCGACCCCGATGCGGTCGGGCGGGGCGCCGCGTCGCAGGGAACGTAGCCGGTATACAACTGAAACCTCGCGTCCGGCATGTGCTCGGCGACCCAATCAGCGACCGGCCGCAGACAGCAATCGAGGTGGCCGGGCAGCAGCACGTGACGCACGATCACGCGCGCCTGCCGCGCGGCCGCCAGGAGGTTCCGCCGCACGACCTCGTTGTAGCGCGGCACGCCGGCCAGGCGCTCCGCGCAGGCGTCGTTGCCGAACTTGCAGTCCGCCAGATACCACGAAACGACGCCGGCCAGGAGGTCGATCACCTCCGGCGTCATGTACATGTTCGAGTTCACGGCCAGCGGCAGGGGGGCCGGCACCGCCGCAGCCGTCGCCAGAATCGTTTGGACGTGCAGCGTCGGCTCGCCGCCCAGCAGGCTCACGACGTTCGCGTATCGCGCCGCTTCGGCCAGTTCCGCCGCCCAGGCGAGCGGCTCGATCAGACGGCCGGCTTCCGGCAGAACCGCCTCGGGGCCCTCGTCGCAATAGGGACAGCGGAAGTTGCACCCGCCGAGGAAGACGCGCCAAGCCGGCGCGATCTCGCGTTCCTCGTTCAGGCTGACGTACTGCTTGTAGACGCGCGAATCCGCGGTCAGCCCGCAGACGCCTCGCTCACCCGCCAGACGATTCGCGCCACAGCGCAGCTCGCATACGGAGCAGTTGCGCAGCAACGCTGACGCGGGCTTGAGTCTCGCGCACACGGCTGACGTTGCGGGTTGGATCGGTCGAGGCGTCATGGCGGTGGGTGATCTCTCGATCCAAGGCTGGGCCGCACCCCCGTTCAATTATACCCCGACGCCGGTCTTCGTGCTTGCCGACTCGGACGAGATTCCAACCCGCTTCAACCTCTTTCGAAGGCCGCCGAGTCGACAGGCTCCTAGCCTGAGCCGCTTGGCAAAGCAAGGCCACGCCGTTCGACAACACGGAGATCGGGCTGCCTGACGGTCCGGGGTCCGGGCTGCGCGACGGCGCCCGACCAAACGGTTCGGCGGCGGCGAGGCCGAGCCATTCTGCAAGGCGCGCACCTGCCCAGCGCAGGATATCGAAGCCTATGAGGCCGAGATCGGCGCGCCGGCTCCGGCCAGAACGCGAACAACGCGCGAACCTCGGACTTGATAGGTCGTACGCCCCCAGCGGACCTGCCCCCAGCCGCTGACGACGAGCAACGCCCAGAAGAGGATGGCGGTGCATACCGCGGCGCCGGCTGTGAAGGACAACAGCGACGGCCGCTGCTGCAGCACGCTTCCGAATACGTGCCGCACAAGGCTCCGCATCACGACGAGATGCAGCAGGCTCGCGACCGCGAACCCCCAGGCCAGCGGCGAGCCGGTCATCAGAGCGACGATCAGGGCGGCGGGCAGCAGCCAGAGCGGCATCACGACGCCGCCGAGGAGGAGCTGTGTGCTGGCCAGCAGCCGGCCGGGCGTGACCAAGCTGCCGATGAGCACGCGCGCCCAAGCGTTCGCCGTTTGACTGAAGCTGTTGTCCCGGGTCGTGACGTAGAGCCCCTTGCCCAGGCCCATCCATCGCTTCAAGCCCAAGGCGGCGGCCTTGCTGGCCAGGGTCCAGTCCTCCGCCAACTCGTCCGGCACGGACGCATGACCGCCGACCGCCGAATAGGCCGCGCGAGAGAACAGCATGAACTGGCCGTTGCCGAGGCGGGCCTGCGCCGCCGAATCACCGCGGCGAAGGCCGAGGAGCGCCCAGAGCCCCAGCAGCCAACAGCCTGGCGGCGTGACCAGCTTTTCCCATGGCGTGCGGAGATCCAGGCTCGGCACCAGCGAAGCGAACTCGATGCCCTGGTCGAGGACCTTGCGCATCACCGCCGCGATGGCGCCCGGCGACAGTCGGCAATCGCAATCGATGAACAGGAGATAGTCCGAGACGACCTGCTCCGCGGCAACCGCCAGAGCATGGGTCTTGCCGATCCAGCCGGACGGCAAATCTGAGACCTCCAGCAGCTTGACCCGCTCATGGCGGGCCATGACATCGCGAACCCGTTGGCTGGTCTGGTCGGTGCTGCGGTCGTTCACGACCACGATCTGCAGGTTGCCGTAGTTCTGGGCCAGCAGTCGCTGCAAGCAGGACTCGATTCTCAGCTCTTCGTTGTGCGCGGCGATCATGACCGTCAGCAAAGGGGACCGTGGGTCCGGCTCGGCTTCAGGCGCAGGCTGGGCGAGAAACGCGTGTTTTGTCCACAGCCGCCGAATCCAGGAGAGCCCCCACAGCCATAAGGCGACGATGCAGACGTTGCAGAACAGAGCGGACAGAAGCAGCCACGTCACGAACGACAAGCCCGAATCTCCGAGTCGGACCCGCGCGCCGGCAATCGAATCGGCTCGACGAGAAGCCGCCGCGCGGAGTCCAGCCATGCGAAGTCCAGCCGCGCGAAGTCTATAGGAGTATCGGCAACAATTCCAGCGCCGGGGGAGCCTCGTCGGCGCGCTTCGGGAGGACTCGCGCGAAGTCCCGTCTGTGCTGAGACGGATCCGCCGTCATATGTGCGGGACTCCTGAAGCACGTCGGCCTCGGCCTCAGCTTCAGCTTCAACCTTGAGGCCCCTTGCACGGCCCCTGCATCTCTTCGTGCAAGGGCAGGTCCTGCGCATCTGCGCGTTTCAAGTCCAAGTCGCATGAGACGTGTTCTGCTGGATGATCGGACAATCTCGTGTGAACCTCAGGACTGTCCGGCCGCCTCCGCCGAACGGGCGGGTGCGAATCGGCGCGAGGAAAGCCGGCCTTGCGGTCGCGTCATGTCCATGCGAGCCGGTTGGCGGCTGCCTCAGGTCCAGAGGATCAGTCCCGTGTCGTAGCGGTGCAGCAGATCGACATGCCGCGGGACGATGCGGATCGCGTAGCCGTGCTGGCCGCTCCGCAGGCACGGAATCTCGCCATTGTACACGTAGGCGCCGTTGCTGAGGTCCTGGTTGCAGTCCAGTTGAACGGAGCTGCCCTCGACGAGTTGGCCCTGCGCGTCCACGCGACCGTGGTAGAGCTCGACCGCCACGTCGTCGGGCCGCACCTTCCCCAGTTGGACCTGCACGCGAACGTTGACGCGGCTGCCGACCGGCACCTCGGCGCTGTCGTTCGCCTCCACGGCTTCGACGTGGATGCTGCTCCAGCCTCGCGCCAAGTCCCGTTTCCAATGCGACAGAGCCTTGGCCGCGGCGAAGCCGCTGGCGCGCAAACGCTTGGCTCGCTCGGCGGCCGGGACGTACATCCGCGCGGCGTACTCCTGGAGCATCCGGTTCGTATTGAACATCGGACACACGGTCCGCATGGAGGCCTTCATCTTGGCGACCCATTCTCGCGGCAGGCCGTCGGGCCCGCGGTCGAAGAACAGCGGGATGATCTCCTTTTCGAGAAGGTCATAGACGGCTTCGCCTTCGCTGTGATCGCGGTAGGCGGAATCGTCGTAGACGCGGCCCTCGTCGATGGCCCAGCCGTTCTCGCCGTCGTAGGCCTCCGGCCACCATCCGTCCAGCACCGACATGTTCAGCCCGCCGTTCGGGGCGACCTTCATGCCGCTGGTGCCCGACGCCTCGCGGGGCTTGACGGGATTGTTCAGCCAGACGTCGCAGCCCTGCACGAGCGCGCGGGCGATGGTCATGTCGTAGTCTTCAAGGAAGACGATGTGCCTGCGATATTCCGGTCGGCTCAGATGCGCGATGATCTGCTTGATGATCTCTTTTCCGCTGTCGTCGCGCGGATGCGCCTTTCCAGAAAAGATGATCTGTACGGGTCTGTTCTGATCCCGCAGGATCTTCAGGAGCCGCTGCGGGTCTCGCAGGATGAGGCCGCCGCGCTTGTAGGGCACGAATCGCCTCGCGAAACCGATGGTCAGCGCTTCCGGGTCGAGGCATTCGTCGGCCGCCTTGACTTCCGCCGGGGGCGCACCTCGGCGGCGAAGCTGTGCCCGCAGCCTCTGCCGGCAGAACGTAATCAACGCCATGCGGCGGCGTTCGTGGACGCGCCAAAGCTCGTCGTCCGGAATCTCGTGGATCCGCCTCCAAACGTCGTGATCGACGGGGCTATCTTGCCAAGCCACTCCCAGGTAGCGGTCGAGCAGGTCGGCCATCTCGGGTGAAATCCAGGTCGGCGTATGGATGCCGTTCGTGATCGATGTGATCGGCACCTCGTCCCGCGGCGCGCCCGGCCAGACCGTGTGCCACATCTCGCGCGAGACGTGCCCGTGCAGCGCGCTGACGCCGTTGGAAATCGCCGCCAGGCGCAGGGCGAGCACGGCCATCGAGAACAGCTCGCTCGAATCGGCCGCGTCCTTTTTGCCCAACGCCGCAAACTCCGGCAGGCTCAGCCTGATCGACGGAAGGTAGGGCGCGATGTAGTCCTCGAGCAGGTCGTTCTTGAACTGGTCGATGCCGGCGGGAATCGGCGTGTGCGTCGTGAACACCTGGGCGGGCGTCGTCGCCTCGCGGGCCTCGCCGAAATCGAGTCCGTCCTCCTGCATGTGCTGGCGGATGTGCTCGATTGTCAGGAAGGCGGCATGCCCCTCGTTCAGATGGTAGACGTCGGGCCGCAGCCCCATCGCGTCCAGGGCGCGCAGGCCGCCGATGCCCAATAGAATCTCCTGGCGGATGCGCATCTCCTCCATGCCGCCATAGAGGCGTTGCGTGATTTCCCGATCGCGGGGGTCGTTCTGCTTGAGGTCGGTATCGAGTAGGAATAGGGATACGCGGCCGACCTGCGCACGCCAGATTTGGGCCGTCACGTCGCGCTTGCCGACGCGCAGGGTGATGGTGATCGCCGATCCGTCTTCCTTGCGAACCTGCGTGACGGGCATCTGGTAGAAGTCAACCGAGGGATACTCCTCGATCTGCCATCCGTCGGTCGTCAGGCGCTGATGGAAGTAGCCTTGGCGATACATCAGGCCGACGCCGACCAGCGGCACGCCCAGGTCGCTGGCGCTCTTGAGATGGTCTCCTGCCAGAATGCCCAGTCCGCCAGAATAGACCGGCAGCGACTCGTGGATGCCGAATTCCATCGAGAAGTAGGCGACGCGGCTGCTGACGAGGTTCGGGAACTCCTTGGAGAACCACGTCTCTCGCGTCATGTACGTGTCGAACGTCTCGAGGACGCGCTGCATGTGGACCAAGTAGGCCTTGTCTTTGGACGCCTGGTCCAGGCGTTTCTGCGGCAGGTGCGCGAGGAAGCGTACGGGATTCTGTCCGACGTCGCTCCAGAGATCGGGCTCCAACCGTCGGAACAAGGCCAAAGCGTCCGCGTGCCAAACCCACCAGAGGTTGTAGGCCAAATCACGAAGTCGCGCCAATGGTCCTGGCAGAGCCGGCACGACGTTGTAAGTGCGCAGTCGGTAGATTTCGCTCATTCAGGCAATCCCTTGCTTCGCGACCACCACGGGGCGAACGTCTTCTCGCTCGGACTTCGACGCCGGGCACGCCAGACAACCACGATCGCCGCGAGCGTCCGCCTTTGCACCGCCGCCCGGACCGAAGTCCGGGGCCCCATCCCGCCCTTAAGCAGCTTCCGAGAGCTTCGTCCCGGCGCGGCCCCGCACGCTACCTATTGATCGGCAAGTTTTCCCGGTACCAGTCGATGCTTCTCTTCAGCCCTTCCGTGAGGTCTACCGCCGGCTTGAAGCCGATAACCTCCGCCGCCAGCCGGATATCGGCCCAGGAGTGCATGATGTCGCCCGGCCGCCGAGGAACGAAGTTCGATTGGATGTTCTTTCCGAGAACGCGGTTGATCTGGCTGAGCAGCGCGTTGACGCTAGTTTGCTGACCGCTGGCAACGTTGAGGACTTCGCCCGAGGTCTTGGGCGCACGGGCGGCCAGGAGGTTGGCGTCCACCACGTTCTCGACGTAGGTGAAATCTCGCGTCTGTGTGCCATCTCCGAAAACCGTCGGCGGCCGGTCTGCGAGCAAGGCGCAGACGAAGGCCGGAATCGCCGCCGCGTATTGGCTGGCCGGGTCCTGCCGGGGGCCGAACACGTTGAAGTATCGCAGCGAGATCGTCTCCAGGCCGTAGCATCCTGCGAAGGCGGAGCAGTACATCTCCCCCGTGAGCTTGTCCACGGCGTAGGGGCTCAGGGGACGCGTCGGCATGGTCTCGACCTTGGGAAGCTGCGGCGTCTCCCCATAGGCCGAGCTGCTCGCCGCGTAGACGAAACGCCGCACGCCGGCGTCGCGGGCGGCCAGCAGGATGTTGAACGTGCCTTCGGCATTCGATCGATGGCTGGAGACGGGATCCGCCACGGACTTCGGCACCGAGGGCAAGGCCGCATGGTGCAAAACGACGTCGACGCCTTGGCAAGCCCGTCGGCATGCAGCCGGATCGACGAGGTCCCCTTCGATGAGTTCGATTCGGTTGCGGAACGGCTCGATGTTCGCCCGTTTGCCGGTCGAGAAGTTGTCCAGCACGCGAACCGGATGCCCCTCGCGCAACAGGCGTTCGACGAGGTGCGATCCGATGAAGCCGGCGCCGCCCGTGACCAAGTACGTCATCGCAGGACTACTCCGCAATATCTGAAACGTCCTTGCGTCCGAGCAAGGCGATGCCGTGCTGATCCGCCAGGGCGATCGTCCGGTTCTTCTCGATCATCAACGTCTTGCCCGCCTCGACGACCAACGCCCCGGCCCTGGCCTCCGCCAGTCGCTCGATCGTGTCGGGCCCGACGGTCGGAACGTCGAACCGCATATCCTGGTTGGGCTTGGCTACCTTGACAAGCGTCCAGCCGCCCGCCGGACAGAGCGAGCCGGCCCGGGCGATCATCGCGTCCGTGCCCTCAATTGCCTCCACGGCGATGACATCCTTTTCCTTGACGGCGACCGATTGCCCGACGTCCAGTCGGCCCAGCGCCTTGGCGATGCGCCAGCCCAAATCCGCGTCGGCCGCTTGGGCGGGCGTCGGTGCTCGCCGGGTCAGCACCCCCTCGTCGGCCAGGGCTTCGGGACAGTACTGCGTCGAGTCGACCAACACGATTCCTTTGCGCTGCATCTCGTCGGCCACGGCGCTCAACAGCGTGTCGTTCCGGCGATCGGCAGATCGAAAGTACCAGACCTTGATGCTAGTCCAGTCCGGCAGGTACGCCAACCATCTCCGCCAGGACGAACTGGCCAGCATCTGCGACTTCCGCACCTTGCCAGCCATGACCGCCTGGGTGATTCCCTCCCTCCGGAAGACCCGAATCCAATGCCCCAACCGGGCGACCCCCGACGTGTAGAACGCATCCGCCTGTCCCGCCAGCGTCTCGTCGCACCAGCCGCGTAACCCCATCACGACGACGCGCAGCCCGCTGCGTCGGGCGCCTTCGAGAACGAGTCTCGGGAACTCGCCGGCGCCGGCGATCAATCCCAGCGATTTCGGGCCGTGCGCACCGGCTCGTTGGTCCATCGTCGTCATGGGCCCTCGCGGCGGCGGAACCTCCGCCTTGGCGGGGAGGTCATTCTAGGGTGCGGACGGTGGCCCGACAACGGGCAGGACGGACTGCCCGTTCCGCGCGGAGGGCAAGGCTGAGGTTGTGCAACCGCGGGATGTCGCCGAGGGCGTACGGGACGTCCGTGATGTGCCGCGTCGCCCTCGCCGGCATCGGGAGTGACGAATGACCGGCGTTGCTGGTCGCGCTACCGGCATCTCTTCGTGGGGCCCCAACCAACAATCGGTGCCGCAGCGAGCGCTCAGCCGATGCGGTCCCAGGCTATTC
>CAZERK010000079.1:0-10746 GCA_964514515.1 uncultured Planctomycetaceae bacterium | reverse complement strand
GCCGCTGGTCGTCGAAGGGCGGCGATGCGACGTCATCGATGTGCGTCACGAGGTGAATCCTGCCTCGTTCGGCTTGGGGCTGAATTCGCCCGATGAACGTCTTCATGAGCGGGTTCAGCTCTGCGGACTCGCTTGGTTCGTTCTCCGACTCGGCGAAGGCGGCGAGTTGCTTCGTGATGCGCGTGGCCCGGCCGATGGCCTGGGCGAGAAGCCGCAGGGTCCGCCGCAACTCCCGGGGGCTGTCGCTGGTCAGCACAGAGTCGATGCTCGTCAGCATTCCACCGAGGATGTTGTTGAAATGATGCGTCACGGCGCCGGCCATGTTGCCCAACGAGGCCATCCGTCGGCTGCGCGCCAACTCCTGCGACATCCGCTTTCGCGCGGAGATATCGCGCATGCTGACGGAAACGCCGAGGCCGGTCTCGCCGTCGATGATGGGCGAGGCGATGAGGACAAACGTCCGCCGCGGGCCGCCGTCCTCTTCGAACTTGACCTCGATCTCGCCGGTGGACTTGGTGGATAGGGTGTCGACGAGCAACACCCGCGCGGCTTCTCGATGGGCGTCCGGCAGCAGGTCCGGCAGCGATCGGCCGACCAAGGCATCGCCTGCCGCGCCGAATTGTTGCATGGCTTGGAGATTGGCGTAGCGGATGTTCAAGTCGGGATCGACCGCGACGAGTAGGAAGCCGACGTGGTCGCAGAGGTGCAGGAAGTAGCGGTCTGGCAAACCTTCCATACGCAACGCCTTGGGCCGGACGCGTCAGGTCGTCCGACCACCTCGCAAACGATCTCGGCCGCTGCGACGCCGTTTGGACGCCGCGTACCGCGTGATGAAGCCCGCGGCGTGAACCGTTGAACGCAGAATCGCGACTGGCGATGCGGGCGGCTTCCTCGGGCCGGAGCTCGCCGTTGCCGAAGAAGCAGCCCGTCCATGCTCCGCGATTGCAACGAAATCGTCGGCCCGCGAGCCAGGGCCACCTCGGCTCATGTCGTGCGCGATTCGTCAGGCTGGCACGCTCAGGAGCCGGTCTGCGTATAAGACCGAACCATCGGACTGATGATGTAAATGCTCTCCCACGCCCCCTCGAGCGGGTCGTCAAACGCCGAACCCTGCCCGACGAAAAACGGGCGCGCGACCAAGGGGCGATCATACACGGCGGGCGTTGGTCCGAGAAGCAGAAAGCCACCGGCCGGGATGATCGCCGAGAACGTCAAGTCTTTGAGCGGATGTCGGCGCTCGTCGGCGACCTGTCGCGCTCCCTGAGGCGTGACGAGCCATTGCTGGGGGCCGGGCGGCTCCTCGAACTCCGGCATGATCTGGACGAACACGTCCCGGAGGTTCGGCGAGCGCAGTTCCAGCCCGACCTTCAGGCGGGCCTTGGCCTCGCTGAAGTTGAGCCCTCGCAGCTTCCCAACGGCGTCGTAGTAGAATACGGACAAGAGCGGCGGGCACGGGCCGATCTCGAGATCAATTTGGCGAGAAGCGTCGGGCGCCGCCGTGTCCATCGCGCTGCGGACGTCGTGGAGGCCATCGAGGTAATCCCGCAAGGGCTTGCGGTCTGATTCCCGCCCGACGGCGGCTCGGAAGCCGTTGTCGTTCAGGCGAAGGCTTACTGCGGCATCGGTCAAGGGACCCGTGGCCATGTTCCAGAGATCCTGCCGGGTCGTAAAGGCGCCCCGCGGGGCCGCGAAGCGATGCACGTTGATCTCGATGACCAGCCTCTCCAGCGGCCGGTCGAACACGGAAGCGTTCTGCGAGGCGTCCGGTTCTGTCGGATTCGCCTCGACCGTCGGGACGACCGGGCTGCCGTCCTGCACGGCCGGCTTGCCCAGCACGCCGTCGCAACCGCTCACGAGCAGCGACAACAGGCCCAGCGCAAGCAGAAACCCCTCGCCCAAGGCAGACCTGCAGTTCGCATAGACGTATCGCCGCAAGGTAGATACATGCGCGGCGGCCCCGGTTTGAATCGGGAACCTGCGATGGCCTTGCGAGGAAGGCATATCGTGCTCATCTCGCGGCGAGTTTGCACAAGACGTCGCAGCCACGGCTGATCAGCGCGTCCGTCGTCGCATAGCTGATTCGGAAATGCGTGTCCCGCTGGGAGAAGATGCCGCCGGGAATCACGAGCACGTTGTGCTGCGCGACCGTCTCGCAGAACTCGGTCGCGTTGGCATAGCCGGGAGGCGCCTTCGGGAACACGTAGAACCCGCCCGAAGGCCTGGCGAACTCGAAGCGCTTCTCCAGCAAGGAGCAAACAAGGTCCCGCTTCTTCGCATAGGCGATGCGGTGCTCCGACACGTCGGCGTCCAGGGCCGCCATCGTCGCCGCCTGGGCCATCGATGGGGCGCAGACGAACGTGTACTGCTGGAACTTGGTCATCTCGCCGATGACCGCCTCCGGTCCCGCGGCGTAGCCCATCCGCCAGCCGGTGATGCCGTAGGTCTTCCCGAAGCCTCGCAGCAGAAGCGTGTTCTCCGGCGCGTGGCGGAAGGGGCTGGGATTCGATCCGTCGTAGCAGAGCTTGTCGTAGATCTCGTCAGACAGTAGCAGGATGTTGTGCCGCTTGGCGATCTCCGCGGCCGCCTGGGTCTCCTCCGGCGTCATGACGCGGCCTGTCGGGTTGCCCGGCGTGTTGATCATCAACGCCTTGGTCCGCGGCGTGATCGCGGCTTCCACGGCCTTGGCGTCAAAGCGGAAGTCCGGGTACGACGGGACGGCGACCGGCTTGCCCCCGAGCATACTGACCAATTGCCAGTACGAGACGAAGTAGGGGTCCAGGAAGACGACTTCGTCGTCGGGATTCAACAAGGCGAGCAACGACAACGTCAGCCCGCCCGAAACGCCCGCCGTGATCAGCACGGCGACGTCGCGATCGAACTCCCGCTTCAACTCGGCGGCGATGCGTTGGCGCAGATCGACCATGCCTGCGCTGGGCGTGTAGCGGTTCTTGCCGTCGCGGATCGCCTGGATGGCCGCGTCCTTGACGACCTCCGGCGCGTCATAATCCGGCAGCCCGATCGACAGGTCGCACGGGTCCTTGAGTCGGCTGGCAAGCTCGAAGAACTTGCGGATGCCGGAGAACTGCACCTTCTTCGTTCGGTCCGCCAGCAGCTTGCTTACGTCCACGATTCAAACCGCCTCTCGTCCAGGACAGCGCCGTCCGCCGCACGCGGACGCTCAGTCGCCGATTCGAGGCCGCCGACCGACCCCGATTCCGCCAGCCGCAAACGTGCGACGACGCAACGACGTCAGACCCAAGCCAAGACAGCCCGACGCGTAAGGCCGTACACGGTTTCGCGAGGCCTATTTCTTTGGCGCTTCCGCGCCGCCCTCGGCAGCCGCCTGCTCGGTCTTCTTCTTCGCCTTGCCGCCCACGGGCGCTTTGCGGTGCGATACTTTCGGCAACCCGTACGGAGAATCGCCCTCCTTGCGGCGCTCCTGGTCGGCCAAGATCTTGAGTCGCTCGGTTCGCGACAGCACGTTGCGATGCCGCACCAAGGAGCTCTTCGGCTTCAACGAACGATCCATGGACATACAGAACTCTCCTCGAACCCAGCAACTACCCCGCGATCTTGCGTCCCCCCGCGGGCATCGCGTCAGGCAACGGCGCCTTCCGCCGACGATGCCGACCGTCAACCATCCTGGACCGGCCGACCTGTCTTCGTCCTTGACTGGTGGACGAAATCGCATCCCTTGAACTCGTAAAGACCGCCCGACTTCCGATACTCGCGTCCGAGCGATTCGATCTTCTTACGGAAGGCGTCCCGCTGTCCGGCCGCCTCGGGGGCGATCGCGAACGCCTGTTGGCTGTAGAGCACGTAGCCGTTGCTCAACTGCCGGGCAAAGGTCGCGACGCCACGCTCCGCCAGGAACCGCCGAACGTCCGCCAAGTCTCGTGCCACCTCCTGGCCGTTCCGCTGCCGCGTGATCAGGAACGACTCGATCTGCAGATGGTGCAGGTTCTCCTCCGCCGCCCCGCCGCCCGGCGCGACCGGCTCGTCCACGGACTTCGCCGGCACGTTTGCTGAAACGACCGGCGCCCGTCGAGCCGGCGGCTGCTCCAGCAGGTAACTCAGATGCGCGTCGGGCATCTCCTGCTTCTCCCCCGCCTTCGGCGCTGTCGAGACCTCCATCAACGCCGGCAACAGCGGCGTCGGACTGTGGGGCATCTCTCGGTTGATCGTCGCCGCAGCCGTCGCCGGACCCGTATGCGATCCAGCGGACTTCCGGCCGACGACGTACGACGACAACAGCAATACGCATACCGCCGCCGCCGCGACCAGGCACCCGACGGTCCCCAGCGAGAGGACCAATCGACCGCCGACCATCCGGACAGGCAGACGGGCCGCGGCAACGGCGTCCTCAGGAGCCGACGCGGCAACATCCGTTCCTCTCTGGAAGAGCGAGGCGCTTGTCTCCGTTCCCGCTCCCAACATCCAGGCGGCTGGTTCCGTTCCCCTACCGATCGCCGACGCGGTTGTACCCGCTCCTCTCTTGAAGGCCGGGGCGACTACTGCATCCGTCTTGGCCTCATGGACCGACGCAGCATCATCCCTCCGCGCCTCGAAGGCTGGGACGGCGCCGCCGGCCAGTTCCTCGGCCGCGACCGGCCTTGCCGCAGCTCGCTCGGCGGGCGTTTCGCGCCTCTTCTTGGCGCGCTTCTTGCCGGCTTCCTTGACGCGCTTGGCGGCGCCGGCGGCCCGCTGCGCCGCGAGTTCCGCCGCGGCCTGCTCCTCTGTTAGGGGCTCGGCCACGATCGGGACCGGCTCCGCGTCCTTGCCTCCCCTCAACCTGGAGAAGATGCCCTTCTTCCTCGCCGGGTACTGGACCTGCGGCGCCTTCGTAATCGCCTCAAACAAACTCAACCTTCGCCTTGGAATCGCCACAGCTCTACATCCTTGCGTTGTTTGAATGGCACGGCGAATACGGCCCCGGTCACCGGCAGCCGAGCAAACCCTTCAGCATACCCGTTTTGACCTCGATTGCAATCGGGGCGACCTCCCCCGCAACCCCGCGATCACCGCCAAGAGGCCAATCGGTAACGACGACGCGGCTTCCAACGGCGCGCTGAAGCGGCTAGAATGTGCGTTTCGCTCGAAGATGCCGGCGTTCGCGACGTCTGTTTTCCGGACGGAGCCGGTGTCGCCCGCGTGGGGGCCGTGGTGCGTCGCCGCGCGCTCGGCTTGTTTGGATGGAAGAGGCGACGACGGCGGGAAGCCGTGGAGGGCACGACGGGCCGGCGACAGCCTACCAAGCAAGCAGCCCGTTGACCGCAGAGCGACGACCTAGCCAATCCAAGCCCGTTACTCGACTGGCATCTGAGGCGAACGGCGTCGAGAGACGGTTTCTTCCGGCCGCCAGCGTCGCGGCTCAGACAACATTGTTGGGAGGCCATGGTAATGCCGCAGAGCGTGATTGTAGGAGCGAAGCGAAGCCCCATCGGCAAGTTCCTGGGAAGCCTGACCAATCTGCCAGCGCCGAAGATCGGCACGGCCGTAACGAAGAGCCTGCTCCAAAGCGTGGGCTGTTCTCCGAACGACATCGATTGGTGTTTGGCTGGACAGGTCATCCAGGCCGGCATCGGCCAAAACCCCGCGCGGCAGGTCGCGCTGGGTGCCGGCTGTCCCGGCACGATTACCGCCGTCACGGTCAACCAGGTGTGCGGATCGGGCCTTCGGGCGGCGATGGACGCCGACAACAACATCCGCCTCGGCCAAGCCAAGATCGCGCTGGCCGGCGGCATCGAGAACATGTCCGACGCGCCCTACATCCTTCGCGAGCTGCGCTCCAAGGGACTGAAGTTCGGCAACGGGGCCGTCGTCGATGCGATGCAGTTCGACGGCCTGACGGACGCCTACTCCGGCGACGCGATGGGCATCATCGCCGACTACACCGCGCAGAAGCACAACGTCACGCGGAAGGACCAGGACGCGTTCGCCCTGGAGAGCCACAAGCGCGCGGCCAAGGCCCAGGCCGCCGGTCTGTTCAAGGAGGAGATCGTGCCGATCGAGGTCCCGGCCGGCCGCGGCAAGACGATCACGTTCTCGGCGGACGAGACGATCCGCGCGGAAACGACGCTGGAGGGGCTTTCCGGTCTCAAGCCGGCCTTCGGCAAGGACGGCACGGTCACGGCGGGCAACGCCTCGCAGCTTTCGGACGGGGCCGCGATGGTCTTGATGACGACGCCGGAAGAAGCGGCGAAGCGCGGCTGGAAGGTCCGGGCCAAGGTGCTGTCGCATGCGACGTTCGGCGTCGAGCCGCGGGAACTGTTCATCTCGCCGGTCGGGGCCGTCAAGCTGGCCGTGGAGAAGGCGGGGCTGAAGCTGAAGGACATCGACATCTTCGAGTTGAACGAAGCCTTCGCCAGCCAGTCGGTCGCATGCATGCGGGGCCTGGACCTCGGCACGGATCGCGTGAACGTCAACGGCGGCGGCATCGCCCTGGGGCACCCGATCGGCGCCAGCGGGGCGCGCTGCCTGGTCACGCTGATCCACGTCATGGAACAGCGCAACGCGAAGCGCGGTGTCGTGTCGCTGTGCCTGGGCGGCGGCAACGCGGTGGCGATGGTCGTCGAGCGGTAGCAACAGAACGTCGTTCAGCCGCAACGACGATGCGCTGCTCGGCGGGCATCGTTTCGCCATGACGACGACGTGCGACACGGCTGGCATCGTTCAGCCGCGAGGACGCGCGACGTGACGGCTGTTGTTTAGCCGCGACGGCGATGTACGACGTGACGGGCGTCGTTTAGCCGCGACGACGTTGCACGAC
Organism: uncultured Planctomycetaceae bacterium; assembly: GCA_964514515.1. Classification (GTDB taxonomy): domain Bacteria; phylum Planctomycetota; class Phycisphaerae; order UBA1845; family UTPLA1; genus CAZERK01. The sequence continues at coordinate 3,977 of CAZERK010000079.1, read as the reverse complement.
GCGGCGAGCGTTGTTTAGCCGCGACCCGTAGGGGAGCGCGTGCCGGTCGAGCATGGACATCGAACCGGAGCAGGTCTGGATGCGAATCTGAACGGGCGCAAGGACCCGGGCAAACGCAAACCGCTGCCGCGGGGAACACGGGCAACAAGCCTGCAGCATGGAACAGATACAACGGGAGCGCAACATGGCAATTGACGCAGCAGTCATCATCGGATCGGGAACGATGGGACGGGGCATCGCCCAGGTGGCGGCCGTGGCCGGGCTGAAGGTCTGGGTCTATGACTCGATCACGGCCCAGTTGGCCAACGCCCAGAAGGACATCGAGAAGAGCCTGTCGAAACTGGTGGAAAAGGGCAAGCTGGCGCAGAAGGTCGCCGACGCCGCCAAGGCCAACCTGTCGATGTGCGAGTCGCTGGACAAAGTCGACTGGTCCAAGGTCGGCATCGTAATCGAGGCCATCTTCGAGAACCTGGACGCCAAGGTCGCCCTGTACAAGCAGATCGAGCCGAAGCTCAAGCCCGACGCCCTTTTGGCCAGCAACACGAGCAGCATCAGCATCACGAAGCTGGCGGCCCGGACGGGTCGGCCCGACCGGTTCATCGGCATGCATTTCTTCAATCCCGTGCCGCTCATGACGCTGGTCGAGGTCATCCGCGGCGCCCAGACGAGCGACGCGACGCTGGAGACGGTCAACGCCCTGGCTCAACGGATGGGCAAGAACCCCCTGCCGTGCAACGACAGTCCCGGCTTCGTCAGCAACCGCGTGCTGATGCCCATGATCAACGAGGCGGCGTTCGCCCTGTTGGAAGGCGTCGCCACGCCGGCGAACATCGACGAGATCATGAAGCAGGGCTGCAACTTCCCGATGGGACCGCTCGTCCTGGCGGACTTCATCGGACTGGACGTTTGCCTGAACATCATGGAGGTGCTGCACCGCGACCTGGGCGATCCCAAGTTCCGGCCGTGCCCGCTGATTCGCAAGCTGGTCGACGCCGGCTACCTGGGCCGCAAGTCCGGCCGCGGCTTCCATGATTACAGCCAGAAGAAATAGGGCGATGCCCGTCGGCTGCCGGTCCGCGGGCGACGGCGAGGAGAGGACAACGCCATGAGGCAAGTTCACCGACTGACGTGCCTGATTGAGAGAGAGGGCGACGGCTACGTCTCCCTTTGTCCCGAACTCGACATCGCCAGCCAAGGCGAGAGCGTCGAGGAAGCTCGGCAGAACCTGACGGAAGCGATTGAGCTCTTTCTGGAAACCGCGGATCCGTCCGAGGTGCAGGATCGGATGCGCACGGAAGTCTACGTGACGCCGATTGAGGTGGCCGTTGGCTAAGCTGAAGGTCCTGTCCGGCCGAGACGTGTGCGGCATCCTCGCCGAGCATGGTTTCGCCCAGGTTCGGCAACGGGGTTCGCACGTCGTCATGCAACGACGTGAGGCGGATACGACCGTAACCGTGCCCGTACCGACGCATCAGGAATTGAGGATTGGTACGCTGCTGTGCATCATCCGGCAATCAGGGCTGCCTCGTTCGCCGTTTGAACAGACCCAGCAACCGTGAGAACGACTTGAAGGTGTGCCATGTCAACCGAGGTGTCTCTTGAAGTCCAAGGCCCCATCGGGCGAATCGTGTTTTCCAGTTCCAAGGGCGTCAACGTCTTCTCGACGTCCGTCCTCGCGTCGCTCGAAGCGCGGCTGGACGAGGTGGCGAAGCATCCCGAGATTCGCGTGCTGATCGTGACGGGCGGCGGCAAGACGTTCGTGGCCGGCGCGGACATCGCCGAGATGTCGGCCGCCGACCGCTCCACGGGCCGGCCGTTCAGCCGTCGCGGACACGCCGGCCTGGACAAGCTCGCCCACCTCGAACAGGCCGTCACGATCGCGGCGATCAACGGGGCGGCCTTCGGCGGCGGCTGCGAGCTGGCCTGCGCCTGCGACCTGCGGATCATGGCCAACGAGGCCAAGATCGGCGTGCCGGAGGTCAAGCTGGGCCTGATCCCCGGCTGGGGCGGCACGCAGCGACTACGATTGCTGGTGGGGCCGGGCACGGCCAAGCGGCTGGTCTTCACCGGCGAGGCTCTGGACGGACCCGCCGCCGAGCGGATCGGGCTGGTCAACCAGGCCGTGCCGGCCGCGGAGTTGGAAGCGACGGTCTCCGCCATCGCCAAGCAAATCCTCGCCAACGGGCCCTTGGCCGTGCGCATGGCCAAACGGGCCCTGCTCGCCTTGGACAAGGCGTGGCTGGAGGACGGGCTGAAGGCGGAGGCGGAGGCGTTTGGCGAGGCCTTCGGCAGCCCGCAAGCCGCCGAAGGGCTCAAGGCGTTCCTGGAGAAGCGCCCGCCGAACTGGCCAGTATAGTAGGCTCGTTGATGGGCGAAGGCCACGCTGGAGACGCAGGAAGCATGGAACATCGAACGAACAGGTGCGGCGGGAGCGGCCATCTTGCGACGGTTTGCCCGTCGGCGCTCGACGGCGGCAAGGAGATCGGGCCGTACACGACCATCTCCGGCCGCAAGCTGAATCTCTGCTACGGACCGAGCGATCAGGACGGCTTCGACTACGCCGCCAAGCTGGGCGAGCCCGGCCAGTATCCCTTCACGCGCGGCGTCCACAAGAACCTCTATCGCGGCCGTCTCTGGACGATGCGGCAGTTCGCGGGCTTCGGCTCGGCCCGGCAGACCAACGAGCGATTCAAGTTCCTGCTCTCCCGCGGGCAGACGGGCCTCAGCACGGCCTTCGACCTGCCGACGCTCATGGGCCGTGACAGCGACGACCAGATGTCGCTCGGCGAGGTCGGCCGTTGCGGCGTGGCGGTGGACACGCTGGCAGACTTCGAGACGCTTTTCGACGGCATTCGTCTCAGCGACGTCAGCGTCTCGATGACGATCAACGCGCCGGCCGCGATCGTGCTGGCGTTTTACATCGCCACGGCCGACAAGCAGGGCATCGCCCGGAAGGACCTTCGCGGTACGTGCCAGAACGACATCTTCAAGGAATTTCACGCGCAGAACGAGGTCGTCTTCCCGCCGCGCGAGAGTCTCAACCTCGTCGTGGACACGATCGAGTTCTGCGCGCAGGAGTTGCCGCAGTACAACCCCGTCAGCATCAGCGGCTATCACATCCGCGAGGCGGGCTCCACGGCCGGTCAGGAGTTGGCGTTTACGCTCTGCGACGGCCTGGGCTACACGCAGGCCTGCATCGAACGCGGCATGGACGTGGATACGTTTGCTCCGCGGCTGTCGTTCTTCTTCAACGCGCACAACGAGTTCTTCGAGGAGATCGCCAAGTACCGTGCGGCCCGACGGCTCTGGGCCTGGTACATGAAGCACCGCTTCGGCGCCAAGAACGAGCGGTCGCTCTGGCTGCGCTTCCATACGCAGACGGCCGGCTGCAGCCTCTACGCCAAGCAGCCGCACGTGAACCTCATGCGCGTCGCCTACCAGGCGATGGCCGCGGTCCTCGGCGGCTGCCAGTCCCTGCACACGAACAGCATGGACGAGACGATCTGTCTGCCGACGGAGCACGCCGTGACGCTCGCCCTCCGGACGCAGCAGGTGCTGGCGTTCGAGACCGGCGTCACGAGCGTCGTCGATCCGCTCGGCGGCAGCTACTACGTCGAGTCGCTCACCGATCAGCTCGAGGCGGAAGCCCGCGCGTACATCCGCCGGATCGACGAGATGGGCGGACTGATTCCCGCCATCGAGAGCGGCTACATCCGCCGCGAGATCGCCGACGCCGCCTTCCGCTACAGCGCGGCCGTCGCGCGCAAGGACAAGATCGTCGTCGGCGTGAACCAGTACACCGACGACGACGGTCCTCAGATCGATCTGCTCAAGATCGGCCAGGACATCGAGCAGGAGGTCGTCGGCAACCTGAGGGCCGTCAAGGCCCGGCGCGACGATCGGGCGGCTCAGGCGGCGCTGCGTCGCATCACCGACGACTCAAGGGAAGAGCGCAACGTCATGCCCGCCTTGATCGA
>CAZERK010000078.1:0-10826 GCA_964514515.1 uncultured Planctomycetaceae bacterium | reverse complement strand
CCCTATCTCGCTGGCGGAATCGACCTCCGCCCGCGCCCCTTACGAATCGCCCCTGTGCGACAAAACAGCGAGCCGAGCCCCCCGTCGTCGACGCGATGTCGTCGGCGCGCTCGCTGCTCGCGGAAATCGACCTATTCTTGTGGACTCCGGCTGCAAGGACTCATCTCCCCCCGCCCTGTCGTCTCCCCCACGGAGAATCGCCGGCTTCGGATCGGGTCCTGCAGAGAGGACGGATGCGAGGTCGATCCGAAGTCGGCCGTACATCCGAGTCTACGTCGCTGAGAGGCCTGGATCAAGGCACGGGGCGGCGGCAGGACCGCGAACAAGGCCACGACCTTGTTGGAGGGCAGCGCGGTCGCAGGACCGTAAACAGGATGGCGGTCATGGCAGCGGGCGGCGATGCCGTCGCGGGACCGTATGCTCGGAAGCCGTTCGGGTGTTCGGCAGGAGGAGGAATCGGACCTTCCGCCGTGCATGCAGACGTCTGCGTCATCCCGGTCTGTCGAGACGGCTCTGTTCAGACGCGACTTGATCGGACGCAAGCAGCGAGGACGCGGCTGTCTGCTGGCCCAGTCCGTCTTTTCAGCCACCCGCCGGCCAGGGCCGGGGGCTCTCAATGCGCGACAGAAGCTCTGCTCTCAGAGTGGCCGAAGCCGTCAGGACGGCGTCGTGGGCCGGCCGACCTTGCTTTCGGTGCCGGCGAGCAACCGGCCGATATTGGCGCGATGCCGGAACAGGACCAACACCGCGGCCAAGATGCAAAGGGCGAGCAGGGGATAATGCCGCCAGACGCCCCAGGAAAAGACGTACGCAAAGAGCACGAAGGCTGGCGGCATGACGGCGGCCGCGACGATCGAACCGAGCGAAACGTAACCGCTGAGCTTCACGACGATCGCCCAGACGATGAAGGCGACGACGCCGGGCAGCGTCAGATAGGGATAGATGCCAAGGATGATTCCGAGCGAGGTCGCAACGCCCTTGCCGCCGCGAAAGCGGAGGAAGACCGGGGCGACGTTGCCCACGAGGCAGCATAGGCTCGTGCCCAGCAGGACCAGGTCCGCATGCCCCCAGGCCGCGGCCGGGCCGTCCGGCGAGCCGGTCTGCGAACGGGCGACGAGCCACGTCGCCGTGAGCGTCGTCGTCGCGCCCTTGCCGGCGTCCAGCAGAAAGACCAGGACGCCCCATCGACGACCCAGGACGCGGCCCACGTTCGTCGCGCCGGCGTTCCCGCTGCCGTGCTTTCGGATGTCCGTGCCCCTGGCGCGGGCGACGAGATATCCGAACGGAACGGCGCCGATCAGATAGGCCGCTGCGAACCACGCTGCGATGTGCCACGCGGATGTCACGCGGGGGGGCTTCCTTCCTGCGATTCGGGTTTTGCGTTCGGCAGGACGTCGGCCAACGGGCCGAGCCGGACGCCGCATTTCATCGCCGTCTCCAACCACACTTCCCAATGCTGCATTCGATCCTTGGTCTCGGCCAGGATCCACGGATGGAAACAGACGGCCACGAAGTGCCGGTCTTGGATGGCCTGCCGCAGCCGCCGGTGATGCTTGGCGAGCGTTTCCTGGACGATCTCCTCCCGCTTGATCAGGCCGCGGTCCGTCGTGGTGACGGGGATACGGACCAGAGGCCTCGCGTTGCGCAGGAGGATGTAGGGGTGCTTGGCGTGGTCGTGCTCCGCGCTGTAGCGAAAGCCCTGCTTGAGCAACTCCGGCCCCAGGCGGTCATCCCAACCTGAATGCGGTGAGCGGAAACCGATGGGTCGCAGGCCCAGTTTCGCAAAGGCGGTCCGACAACTGAACAGGAGTTGTTTGATGGCGTCGTCCGTCAGTTCCTTGGGCGTCTCGCCGGCGTGGCCCAGGATGCAAATCTCGTGGCCGCGTTCGACCAGGCCCGTCAGGTAGTCCGGGACGGTCTCGCAGAGCTTCGCGGGGCAGTTGAACGTCGCGTGCAGGCCGTGGCGCTTGAGGATCGTCAGAATGTGCTTCAGCCCGGCGTCGGAGAGGAACTCGTTGATGAAGGAGATACCTCGTTCAAAGTCGAAGCAGAGCCCGACCGTCGCCTGCGACACGGTCAGCTCCTCGACGGCCGGCTTGTCACGACCCGAGTCCCGGCTCCTGTCGCGGCTCTTGTCGCCGTCATTGTCTCGGCCCGTGTCCGGGCCCAGGTCCCGGCTCTTGTCGCGGCTCTTGTCCCGCCCTCTGTCGCGGCTGAACAGGCCTCGCAGGAATCCTCGACTCTCCTCCGGCAACGCATCTCCTCTCGCTTGCTCGTAGATATCGCCCGACGAACGCACGACGCAGAACCGCTCTACGCAGGCTGGCAGCAGCCCTGTTTCTGCGCGGCCAATTCTACGAATACCTCGTTTAATTCCTTTACGTGTCGCGCCATGCTGACCCGCTCGCGTAGCGAGAGGGCGCTTTCCCCCATCCGTCGCCGCAGGTCGCACGACGACAAGTCCTTGATCCGTCCTGCCAGCACGTCCACCGCGTCCGGCGTCTCGATGATGAAGCCTTCGCGGCCGTCCGTCATCACCTCCGAGGCGCCGTTGAAGGCCGTCGTGATGCACGGCACGCCCTGGGCCAGCGCCTCGAGCACGACGCGGCTGCACGGGTCGTAGTACGTCGGATGGACGCAGACGTCGGCCGCGTGGTAGTACGCCGCCATGCGCTTGGTCGGCCCCGTAAAGGTCACGAACCGATCGAGGCCGAGGGCCGCGAGTTGACGCTGATAGCGTACCGGATTGTCGCGGCCCACAACGAGCACGTGAAAGCTCGTGAAGCCTGACTGGGCCAGCAAGGCCACGGCGTCGATCAGGCGCGGCAGACCCTTGAGCCGGAAATTGTGGGCGATAAACAGCAGCAACAACGTGTCGTCGTCCACGTGATGCTGCGATCGGACGGCGATCCGGTCGGCCGCCCGCACGTCCTCGGAACTGGGCGATACGGCGACGCCGTTGAACACGACGCGGACGCGCGGCGGCCGGACGCCGTAGTACGTTTCGCATTGCCGGGCGACGTATCGGGAGACGGCCAGGATCGTCGGCCCGCCCTCGCGAAACGTCCTGCGTTCGAGCTCCAGCAGGGAGCGATGCTTCGGGCTCATCGCCACGAGGACCCGCTTCATCGCCCGACGGGTCGGCGTGCTGCGCATCGCGACGTTTTGCTGGAGCGTTTCGCCGACGAGGCCCCCGCGAGGCTGATAGGCGTCGGCGCATGGCAGCGGCGCGACGGCATGTACAAGATCGAACGGATTCTTGCGGAGGAACGCGGCCGCCTGGCGCGCGAAGGCCGCCGGCCGGCGCGATCGTAGCGGCGTTCTCAGGCGGAGCGGGTGCACCGTCATGTCCGGCGGCGACTGCGTGAAGCTGGTCGTGATGACGTGCACCTCGTGGCCGTGCCCCGTCAACAAACGAGACAGCTCCAGGGTTGACGTTTCTGCTCCGCCCCGCCAAGCATCCAATCGTTCTATGGCTATGGCGATTCTCACGCCGTTGGCTCTCGTTTCGGGCTGATCACCCCGTTTGACTGTCGCGGCGTTTGCGGATGCCGCAGCAAGGTCCCGTCGCCGGCGCAGTCGATCGGCACCGCAGCCCGACGCCGATCGAGGATCGTGCGCGCTCCTCTTCGGGTCGCGGCTAAACGGCGTCGTCCGTGCGCAACTGCGGTTGCAGCGCTGAGCGTCTTGCATCGTGCAGGGCCATGCGGCGCGTTCGAGCCTCCACCTGGACGATCAGTTGTTTCAATCGCCGTTTGCAGAGCCGTTGCTCGTGGGCCGCAACCTGCCCGGACGGCCGGTTAAACGCCGGCGCGGACGCCTTGCCCAAGTAATAATACAGGAAACGCAGGCGGTCCGCGCGAGTCACGAGCGGCGACGGGACGCTGTAGTTTAGCGCGGCCAGGTCCTTGATCCGCCAACGGTGCGGCCGCCAGGGCCGCTCGATCATGCGGGCCAGGTCGATGAGCCTCAGGACAATCTCGCCGCCTCGGTTGTGCGTCAGGAATACGTGACAGAGGTACAGGTCGCGGTGGAAGAGGCGGGCGTCGTGCAGTTCGCGAGCGACGGCCGCGAGCTGAACGAGGATGTCCCGTCGCTCACGCCAGGACGGCTTCGGCGGGTCGGGTCGGCCGTGCGTCGCTGATCGGGCGGCCGCCCATTGCTCAAGCGACAGCCCGGAAATCTCCTCGGCTGTCAGGAAGCTACGGTTTTCCCATCGGCCGGTCATCTTCTCGCCGAAGGCGACCGGCCGTGCCGTCCCGATGCCGATCTCGCCCAGGCGCTTGATGAAATGCAGCTCCCGCCAAGCCGTGCTGCGCTTGCTCTTGGACTCGATGCAACGGCGCAGTTGCTCGCCGAGCGGCGGTCGGTCGTATCGTTTGAGATAGTACGCCCGGCGAGCATCTCCGGGACCGACGATCTCGAAGCGGATTCGCTCGCGGTGGCTCGACAGGCCGGGCTTGCTCTTCAACTCGCCGCCCTTGAACGCGAAGACGTCTTCCAAACGCCGGAGGCCCATCGCTTCGAGCTGCGGCGCGAGTCTCGCATCGATGCGGACGTCGCCCCGTTGCTCAAACGGGATCGCCGCGGGGTGTTCGTAGTCGTCAGGAAGCCGCGGGACCGATGACTGCGCATCGTGAGGAACGAGGCCGGCGAATCGGATCGGACACCTCTCGGAACGCCGGGCTGCCGGGTCGTTCTCGAACCTGCGTTCGGACGGTCCGCCGCGGCAATCCGCAGCCGCTTTTCGATACCCGTCCAGGAAACGGCTCAGGCTCTCCGGCGTCGGCCGCCACGGCAGAAGGCCTCGCTGGAATCGCCGTAGTTCTTCGATCCGCCACGATTTCGCGTCGGACTTCGCAGACGGGACCGAGGCGTCAACGTCGCAGCGGGCCGTCCGGCACACCATGCGTTCCACGTCGATCAGGCAGAAGCGCCAGCCGGCGTTCTCCGCAGGCTCGGCGAAGATGTGCTTGGGGTGCAGGTCCGGCCACGCGAAACCCAGGCCGTGCAACCGTCCGATGACGCGGCCGAGGTCGTGCATCAGACGATCCACCGCTTCGGCAGACAGCGGGCCCGGGGGCTTCGGGAAGCCCGGCGCCAGCCAGTCTCTCAACGTGTGTGCCATCGGCACGGCTCGAACGAGCAGGAACGCCTGCACGGGCATACCGAAGCGCCGCCGCTCACCGAAGGCGACGCGCTGCATGGCGGGGACGCCCAATCGGCTCAACGCTCCGAGGACGTGCCATTCGCGATAGGGTTGCGACCGTCCGAGCCGGCCGCGTAGCAACGGCCAGAACGCGTGCTTCGGCGGAACGCTGAAGACGCGCTTCAGATAGAACGTCTCCGGACGTCCGCCGACGTTGATTTTCAGGGGCACCGTTTCTCGATGGCGGTGCCAGCCGACGGGCGCCGCCGCGGCAGCCTGCATCATCGCGTCGAAGTCGGCCCAGCCGGCGCCTCGAAGCGCCTCCTCGTAGTCAGGCTCCACCTGTACGACGGTCTTCATGCAATCGGCCGCTTGCTCCTTAGGACCTGCTTCAGAACGGCCCGCTCGTGCCGCCGCCCGGACTGAAGTCCGGGGCTCCTTGGCGTATTGACACAGTTTCCTGGGGCGTCCAAGAGAACCATGATAGGCATCCTCGACCTGTCGCATTCCGCAACGATTGCCGCGATCGCCGGGCGGCAGTCCCCTTCTGCCACGGGCTGCTCCCGCCTGTTCCTTGCATCGGTTTCGACGACGTGCCGCCCGCCGTGGCCGGCGTCGCCTGCGTTTCAGGCCGCGGTCGTTCGGACCTCAATCCGCGACGGGCACGGCGTAGATCGGCGGATCGAACACCGACGCCCGTTCCAGTCGCTGCAGTTCGCCTTCTCGTAGCATATCCGACCGTGCCTGGACGCGACGGAGCCATCGCCGGTCTTGCGGTCTGAGCTGATTCGTGCCGAGGTACGTCAGGAGAAACCGCATCTGATCGGCCTTCGAGCAGAAGCGGGGGGCCAGCACGCCCATGGCCGCGATGTCGCGGACGATGCTGTCCTGGCGACGGTGCAGCATCCGGATTCGCTTGCCGACGGAGGCGTCCAGGAAATAGAACTCAAACCGGTCGCCCGGAAGGATGCGGATCAGCACGTTCCGCCAGAACAAGTCGCGATGAACGAAGCCCGCGTCGTGCATGTGCCGCACCTGCCGGGCCAGCGACGTGAGGATTTCCAGGCGGATGGATCGCGAGGCCGCGGTCGACCGATGCGAGGAGAACGTCTTGATGAACGTCGACAGGGGAACCGCATCGGGGACGCCTTCGGTCATCAGGAAGCAGCTTCGAACGAAATGCAGGATGCGTCGCTCGCCGTAGGCGATCGGCCGGACCGCCTGGATGCCGAGCTGCCGCATCAGTCGCAGCGCCCGAAACTCGCTCCGCGCCCGGCTCGCCTTGAAGAACGTGCTTCGGAAGGCGCCGCGAAGCCGTTGCTTCCACCGTGGATAATGATAACGCTTGATGTAGACAGACGTTGATCTGTCCGGCAGGTCGAAGCGAATCGTGTCCGACGTTCGGCTCCAGGCTGCCAGGCGATGGCCGACGCAGTTCAGCACGGCCGGAACGCTGTCGAGACCCGCCTGCTTGAGGTGCTCGCGAAAGGGCTTGTCTATCCAGAGAAGATCGCTCACGGCCAGGGCTTTCTGCCTTTTCCTACGATTATCCGGCGGGTCTGCCTGGTTCGGAGACGGCGTTCAATTCGGCGGCGGACCGCATCGCACGATCGCTCGCAGCGCCGGCCGCGTCAACGGGCGTCGGTGTTCGCTCGACGCCTTCAGCGCGCTTGGCGTGCCCGATCCTCGCGCATCCCGATCCTCGCGCATCCTTATCCTTGCACGCCGATCCTCGCGCATCCCGACCCTTGCACGCCCGAGCCGTCCTTCCGCGAATCCGCCAGCAACGCTTCCGCCTTCTCCAGCACCAACGCCGGCTCCAGCCGCCGCATGCAGTCATGATGTCGCAGCGGGCACATCCGCTCCATGCACGGCTGGCAATCCAGACTCAACATCACGATCCGCTCCTTGGCGAACCGCGTATCGGTCCACGCCGGGTCGCTCGAACCGAACACGGTGACGACCGGCACGTCGAACGCCGCCGCGAAATGCCGCGGCCCCGTATCGTTTGTAATCAGCAGGTCGCAGCGCCGGATCAGCGCCTTGAGCGGTCCGAGGCCCAGCGGCGGATCGATGCAGACGTCGAGCGGCCGGCGAGCGGCGGCCGCAAGGCGATCGGCGATCTCGCGCTCCTTGGGGCCGAGCGACGCGACGAGGCGCGCACCGTATCGCTCAACCAGCGCGTCCGCCACCGCTGCGTATTTCTCGGCAGGCCAGCATTTCGCGGACCCGTAATTCGCGCCGGGATTGAGAACGACGAGGGGACGCCCCGGTTCGACGCGGCCCAGTCGGGCGTCGATGGCGGCTTCGTCGGCCGGCGTCGTGCCGAGCACCAGCCGATCTCCCGGCTCGCCGCAGCCCGCGGCTCGGGCCAGATCGTTGTAGTAGTCCAACGCGGAGACCGGCACGTAACGGCGACCCTCCTTGAGGGGTTTCAGACGGTCGGTCAACAGCCAGCCGCGTCCGTCCCGCGCGTACCCGACGCGCCGCCGTACGCCCGCCAGCCGCGCCGCCATCGCCGAGCGAAACGAGTTCGTCAGGAGAATGGCCAGATCGGCCCGCTCTCGACGCAGACGCCGCAGGAAATCGAGTCGCGAAGGCGTCCGCCGATCTCCCGGGGCCGGCCAGAAGACCGTGTCATCGCTGAAGTCCGTCGCGGCGAGAACGTCCACGACGTAGCGGCGCAGGACGTACACGATCCGGGCTCGGTCGAACCGTTGGCGGATCGCCCGTAGCGCCGCCGTAGCCATCACCACGTCGCCGACCCAATTCGGCACGAAGACCAGGATGCGCGTCGGATCGCTCAAGCTTGCGCCTTTGTCGCTGCGAACAGCCTCGCGATAGTCTATTCCGCGTCGCAGCGGCTCACAATGCAACCGCCCTGATCAACCGCCGTCGCCAGATCGGCATTCCTAGACTTCGCGCAGGGCGCTGCCTACAGTATTCAACCCAGGGCAGGGGGGAAATCCGCTTGATCGGGCGGCTGTTTGCGGCCAACGAGGAGTCCGACCGCATGGGGCTCATGTCAGGCAAGAAGGGCGTCATCTTCGGCGTGGCCAACGACCACAGCCTGGCGTGGCACATCGCGCAGCGGCTGCACGCCGAAGGCGCCGAGCTGGCGTTCAATCATCTGCCCGGCGAGAAGATGGAACGACGCGTCCGCCTGCTGGCCGAGCCGATCGGGGCGCGGCTGATCTGCCCATGCGACGTGTCGAACGACGCCGACGTTGTCGCCTTCATGCAGCGCGTCCGCGACGTCTTCGACCGGATCGATTTCCTGGTCCATGCCGTCGCGTTCGCCAGCCGCGACTGTTTGACCAACCGCTTCTGGCAAACGGGCCGCGAGGATTTCAAACAGGCGATGGACATCAGCGTGTACTCGCTCGTGGCCGTCTGCCAGAAGGCCTATCACCTGTTCAGCGAGGGGGCGAGCGTGCTGACGCTCAGCTACCTGGGCGCCGCCAAGTTCGTTCCCGGCTACAACGTCATGGGCGTCTGCAAGGCGGCCCTGGAGTCCACCGTCCGCTACCTCGCGGCCGACCTGGGCGACCTTCGCCGCGTTCGCGTCAACGCCCTCAGCGCGGGCCCCTGTCGGACGCTCAGCGCCGCCGGCGTGGCGGGGTTCGACCGCATCCTCGACCATTATCCCATCAAATCGCCGCTTCGGCGCAACATCACGCCTGAGGAGGTCGGCAAGACCGGCCTGTATTTCTGCAGCGACTTGTCCAGCGGCGTCACCGGCGAGGTGCATTACGTGGACGCGGGCTACAACATCGTCGGCTGGTAAGCCGGCCTGACGGTGATGTTGCGGTTGCCTGGTCGAACAGGACCGTTCCGAAGGGAAGATGGTTGGCTTGGACGGCGGGGCCGGTTACGATTCGCTCGTTCCGTGGCGAGATGGTCCCGCTTTCAAGTCCGTCGGGCCGCCACGAGCACGGACCCGCAGATCGGAGACGAACGTGCCCGCCGACGAAACCAAGCTGCCGCCGAGCAAGATCCTCGTCGTGGACGACAACGCGCAGAATCGCGAACTGCTCGAGGCCTACATGGAGGAGCTTGAAGGCGTCGCGACGATCCCGGCGGCCGACGGCCTGGAAGCCCTGGCGAAGGTGGCGGCGGAACGGCCCGACCTGATTCTGCTCGACATCATGATGCCGAAGATGAGCGGCTTTGAAGTCTGCCGCACGCTCAAGGCCGATCCCGCGACGCGCGACATCCCGGTCATCATGGTCACGGCTCTGCACGAGATGGGAGACGTGGATCGAGCCGTCGAGGCCGGCACCAACGATTTCATCACGAAGCCGGTCAATCGACTGGACTTGATCGCCCGTGTCAAGAGCCTGCTCCGCGTCCGGCACGTTCAGAACCAACTCGACCGCGACATCGACTACCTGGACCAGTTGGGCCAGGCCGACGCCTCGCCCGATCTCGCGTCTTGATGAAACTGGCAGATCCCCGCTCCAGGCGGCGAACTCGCCCGGGCCGTCGACTCGACAGGCTTTTCGATCCGCCAATGCGGTTTCGGGACGGTCCCTCCTCACGGCTGGCGTCGGGGTCCCATCACCCAGTCATCCTTCGCATGCGTCGGCAGATCGTGTTTGATTGAATTTCCGGCTGATCTGCGCGATAATCATGGGGGTGGAGGAGAGGGGGTCGCCCGTCTCTGCCCCGATGCCTGAAGAACGCAACAGAGGAGAGGATTCGCCATCCTCGCACGGCGCACTGCGCCGAGCAGGCGGCCGTGCTCGTGGGCCGGTCTTCCAGACCGAGCGGCGAGCGCTCAATCTCGATGTTGTGTGGCGAAGGGCGCATCGAACCAGGTGTGCGTGAGGGAAGGCCGTAACGAGATCGTTTCCTTTCCAGAGAGGAGCAGCGTGATGAGTCTCAACTGGATCCGCCCCGTGCTGAATCGGGTTGCCACGAGCGTCATCTGCATGGCGGCATTCGTGATAGCGCCTGCGGCATTGGCTGAAGAGATCGTCGTCAAGAACGACTCGGTGACTGACTTCGGCCAGGCCGTGATCGTTGGGGACTTCGTCGCCGGCGAGCACGCGGGCGTCCGGTTGACGTCGCCGTGCAACGGAGCGATTGTCGCCGTTCAGATTCTCTGGTTGGAGGGCACGCCGGGGCATCTGCCCTCGTTGGAACAGGCGATCCACATCTACAACGGGGCGACCTTTCCGACGCCTGGCGCTGAACTGCAGATCATGGAAGGGCCCGTCCTCACGCCGGGCGGATACAACGAGTTTCGCTACCTCGACGAGCAGCAAACGATGCCCTTGAACGTCCCGGTGACGCAAGGTCAGCAGTTCTACGTCACGTTGGAGTTCGCCAATCCAACCAACGTGGGCAACGGCGGGCCGAGCGGCGTGCGAGACATGAACGGCTGCCAGTCCGGCAAGAACGTGCTCTTCGCGATCCCCGGCGGTTGGATGAACTTCTGCTTGTACTTGACGGGCGATTTGGCGATTCGCGCGGTCATCGATTGTCCCGGGGCGACCGGCGCCTGCTGCTACGCCAACGGCAGTTGTGCGAACGACGTCGAAGAGGACGATTGCATCGCCGAGTACGGCGCGACGTGGCAGGAGGGCATGACGTGCGGCGAGATCTCGTGCACACCGCGCGGCGCGTGCTGCCGGGCCGGCGGCTGCCTGTCGTTGGTCTCGCCGGCGAATTG
>CAZERK010000077.1:0-10841 GCA_964514515.1 uncultured Planctomycetaceae bacterium | reverse complement strand
TCAAGGATGTACCGAGGGCGTCGTCACCGCTCGTGGGGCCGGCGGCTGTCCGGGATAGCGCAGCTTCGGCAGCAGAGGGTCGATTCGGTGCCCCTGGAAGACAAATCCGAGGGTCAGGATGGTCCAGATGATGGCCGTCGCGAGGAAGGGGCGGTCCTTGATGAGGATGTCGGTCGGCCCCGTCCGCTCGCCGCGTTCGATGAGCATGGCGTATCGGAAGACGGCGTAGAAGACCAGCGGTGTGGTGAAGACCATCGAGTGCGGCGAGGGCGTGTTGGGGTCCAGCGTGTAGAGCAGGAAGGTCACGACCGCGATTCCGCCCGTCGTCGAGAGCAACTGCGTCAGCAGATCAGGCGTGTAAGCCGCCAGCGTGGCGCGGTGCCGGCTCGCCTTCTCGCTGTTTTCGAGAATGGCGAGTTCACAACGGCGTTTGCCGAATCCCAAGAACAGGCAAAGCGTGAAGGTGCAGATCACGAGCCAGGCAGAGACCTCCACCTCGATGGCTTCGGCGCCTGCCAGCGCGCGAAGCACGAACCCAACGGCGATCAGGATGACGTCGAGGATGACGCGGCGCTTTCCCCAGAGGGAGTACACGAGGTTCAAGATGATGTAGACCACCGCGGTGACGGCGAAGCCTTTCGGCATGAAGGCTGCCGCGCCGAGGCCGACGACGGCGGCGCCGACCGAGATGATCGCTGCCGTCGCCGGAGAGATCTCACCGCTTGCGACCGGCCGATGCCGCTTGGTGGGGTGTTGGGCGTCTTCCTTGCGGTCCAGCAAGTCGTTGAAGGCATAGACGGCGCCCGACAGCAGGCAGAAGACGACGAAGGCCGTGCAGCTCAGCAGGTAGGCGTGCAGGAAGAGCTGGGGGTCTGACCGATTGGCGCCGAAGACGAAGGCGCCGAAGACGAAGACGTTCTTGACCCATTGCGCGGGGCGGAGGAGCAGTACGATTGCGCGGAGCTTACGGATCAAGCGGATGCTCTCCCCTGTACGACGACTGTTGCTACCTTATGTTGCGTCCGTCGCGTCGTCAAACACAACGTCGAGCGGCGGGAGATCGGTCTGCTGATCGACCAGGGCGGCTGCTGTTGCATCCGATGGGCACGGGCGCCCGAGTAGTACGCCGGGCGAGGCGAGGGGGGACGTCGGTCCTGCCGAGGTCGCCTGGTCCGACGGCTCCGGTTGCGCCGATTGCTCCGACGGCGGTTCGCGAAGCGGCCGCAGCTTTCGTGGGCGCATGCCCAGCGCGACTTCGCGCCCGGGCCGCGTCTTTGCAGGGCGGCGCTCTTCGCAGTCCAGTCGGCGGTTCAGCTTCATGCCGAGGCAGAAGCGTCCGTTCGGCAGCACGCTGCATCGCTTCACGCAGCGACTCAAGCGAACGGGTCGATGACTCACCGTCCAATAAGCGATGTAGCCTTGCGTACCGGCTGCGACCTGTCGGTCGAACTCGAGCGCGAAGCCGCCGGACGACATGTCGATGACGGGGCATTCAACGTGTTCGGACCGACCGAGCGACATCTCGATCGTGAGGCAGACATGAACGTCTGCACAGACCTTGCGAACGCTGGCCCGCTTGCTCCGGACGGTCGGGGCGCCGAGGGCCCCGGCATCGCCTTGAAACACGATCTTCGTGCCAGATGGCCCGGCGTCTTCGAGCGGAATCGGGTCCAACGGCAAGGGTTCGTTCGGCATGGCGCTTCCCCTCCGAGGTCGCAGCGAGGCGCGGCGAGCGCCGGCTTCGCGCATTCGTCATCGGCGCGCGGAGGGGGATGCTTGGATAGGATCGCGTGGACCGAGAAGAGACGTCTTCTCGGAAGGCTGAACGAGTGAGTCAGGGCGCGTGATGGGACCAGACACGGACCTGGAGAGGAGGTCTCGGTTCGACGTGGGCTTCAGAGCCGGGTCCTGTGAACCCGGTGGCCGCACCGTGGCCTTGTGCCCGCCCACGAAGGGAGCATACCGCTGATGCCAGCCGATTCCGCGCGCGGCGCACCGGTCGTCGGATCAGATGTACACCCGTCCGAGGAGGGCTCGGAATGCGATCGCGAAGATATGCACGAACGGCGGACACTCCGCCGTTGGGTTCTACTGCTTCTTGAGCGTCTGTTTCTGGCCGTCCGAGCGGATATCGAGCGTCCCGCCCAGGATGAACGTGGCGTTGTACTCGCGATCCGGCTTGCCCGGCGTTTTGAACTTCAGCTTCGCGCCGTTGAAGTCGTAGGTGCCGGCGAGCTTGATCGCTTCATCCGCTCGCTTCGCCATGGCGGTGTAGGTGCCGTCGTCTTTGAAGGTCGCCGTGGTTATGGCGAAGGCGTCGCCCTTGGGCTCCTCGGTCGCCTTCCAGGTGCCGACCAGCACGCTGTTGCAGCCCGTTGACAGGAGCACGGCGCCCAGAACGCACACAATCGCTCCCGTCGTCAACCAATGCATGTTCTTCATGATCGAGACCTCTCTGCCACCTTGTTCCGTCAACCTTCGGGTCTCCGGCGAGCCCATCATCGCACCCGAGCCGGTTCCGAAGACCGCCCGGGCTGAAGTTTGGAATGCGTTTCGCCAGACTCGTGCAGAGTCCTCCGGTCGTTGCGGTCGGGCTCAGACCGTACCTTGGGCACTCGGAGATGTCAACGGCTGGCGGCGGTCTCGGATCGTCAGTTCTGTGGAGGAGCGCGGCAGCCTGGCGTGTGTCGTCTCTCACAGGATGCAGAGAAGCGAACTCGTCTCGCGGTGACGCAGGAAGCTCTCGGCACGGCTGGCAGGGCGGTTGCCCTGGCGTGGCAGGAGGACCCTTGTGGCGAGAGGGCCTGTCAGCGTGCCGCAGAACGTCGCTCGGGTGCGATGTCCCAGAGTGCGCCCGCTGCGCTTGGAGATCGCCGCAGGCTTGTCGATTTGGTAGGATTCGCGTTTTCGTCTGGTTCAACACAATCTGCCGCATGCCGAGTGTCGGCCTGCTCACCCTACGGTGCTCCGGGACCCGGGCCAGGGCGCCTGACGAGGAGGCTTCTAGCAGCCATGTTGACGAATCCCCAATTGGCGGTCTGGCTGGACGATTTGCGGAGGGACGTCGTGACCGCCATGAACCAGGCTCGGACGTTGGGCTTTCGAGCGATCGATGCAAACGCCGTGGCCGGGCCGATCTCGCCGCAAGAACTGTCCCAGACGGGCCGGCGGCACCTGCTGAAGCACCTGGACGATCTCGGCCTGCGCATGGGCAGCCTGCGGGGGCCCGTCGGTGGGCCGGGCTACACGGATGCGCGGGTGGGCGAACAGCGTCTGGCCGCCATGCGGAAGATCATGGACTTGGCGCACACGTTGGGCGTGCCGGTTGTGTCGACGCGATTGGGCGCGATCCAGGGGACGGGCGACGGCGGCGAGGCGGTTCGCCTCCGAGAAGTCGTCGCGACGCTCGCCGATCATGCGGATCGGACCGGCGTCTGCGTGGCGGTCGAGACGGCCAGCCTCCCCGCGGCTGAGCTTTCCCGGCTGCTCGCTGAGACCGGTTGCCCTTGGATGGCGTCGTGCTGCGATTCGGGGGCCATGCTGATGCAGGGCGACGACCCGCACGCGGTCGCCGAGACGCTGCCGGGTCGAATCCGGTTGGTCCGGGCGCGCGACGCCGTCGCGGCCGCCTCCGCGGAAGGGGCCGCTGAAGTGCGCCTCGGCGAGGGCGATCTGAACGTCGAGCGATTCCTTGCGGCGTTGGTCGAGGCCGGCTTTCGTGGCGACATCGTCTTGACACGTTCGACGGGCACGAATCCGGTCGCGGACTTGCAGCACGCCTTGGCGGTCTTCGGCAAGCATCTCCAGCCGGGCCGTTGAAACCCGCGGGCGCGGCGGCTGCGCGACGGGAGCGGCTTGGATGCCGTCTGTACGTCAGGGCGCAACTCCGGATCGCGCCTCGCCCATCGCCTTCTTCCATGAACGGACGGGCGGTTGAGGTCGACGGGGTGTTACGGAGACGGCCGCGGTGGCTCCCCCCCAGCCACCTTGGCCATCTTCTCGGCGCCGTGGGCGATGCTGTGACGTAAGCCCGGCGCCTGAAAACGCGATCGTCGCCCGCCCCGTCCGGAGAGCACCTACCCCCAACTCCGTGCGGTGAACGCCAAGTCTCCGTTCCGACACGGTCCGGTCGCTTCGTCGTCGACGATCGCGGTTGGCGTCGTTCGTGCGGTTCCGCCGGTAGGCGGCGCTACGGCAGCTCACGGTTGCCTGCGTCCGCTGCGGTTGATCCGTCGCGGCAGAGCAGGCGTCTTGCGTGTGCCCCGGCCTGCTTCAAACAGAAGGGGGCGGGCGGCCGAAGTTGTACGGCTTGGGCCGAAGTCGTTGGATCGGCGGGAGGCCCTGCCGGACAGAGCCTGCTCCACCCTCCGGTATAACGGCCGGATGGCCAACGCTGGATGCGCCTCTCGAAGAGGCCGCCCGTCGTCTGGCCGCCTGTCGCCTGCACGACAGATTCGGCGGTCGCCCCCGGTACAACGAGCCCGCATCGGTTTCGGTCCGGCCCTGCCCTGCCGGCAGGGCGCGCGTTCAATCACGGATACCTCCGCGTAGGGCTGCCGCCGTCGGCACGAAGGCGCTGCGTCCGTCCGAGCGTATCCTCGCCTTGCTGCGCGGAGGCCGGCCCTGCCCGCGCGTGGGCGCCATCACAACGTGCACGACGGCCTTGGCGCAGTTGACCTGCGCACGGATCGCCGCACGTAATGGCTCGCGTGCGCCGATCGCTCGGCCGCGTTCTTTCCCCTCTCGAAGCTAGGAACGCTCGTCGGACTGCGTTTCAGAATCCGCGCCTACCTGTTCGGGGACGCATAGGAGGTGCGAGCTCTCGTCTCCCCACGGCGCGTACGCAACGTCGCTTCCGCGAGGCCAGCCAACAGGAGTCGGACGCGTGCGAATCGGCCTCGCGGGAGGTCCGGGTCGCCGGCCGCCGATCTCGCGTCTCCCCTCGTCATCGGCTCGAGTCGCGTTCAGTCGGTCGTCGGCTACCCGCCTCCATATTGATTCTTGCACCGAGGTCCGCAAAGGCAAGTTCGTGCCGTCGGATTTCGCGCGGCTGTGCCGTTCTTGGGGCAAGGCGCTCCTGTCGAGCAGTCGAACCGCGTAGCCTCGATGCGCATGGCGTGAATGCGCTAAAGCAGGGGCTGGCGTACATCAACTGCTCTGAGACGCAACGGCGAATGCGGGCGCAGCCTGCCGCTTGCTCAGTTGGGCGCCTTCACGCCGGCCACGAGCAGGAGCGTCTGGTCATAGAGTGCCACGCGCGTGACACAATACTGGCGCTTGGGCGCGTCGCTTCGGCGGACTTCGATTTGATCGCCCAACATGGGCTCGAACTTGGCGCCCGTGATGAAGGAGACGCTGGAGGCGGAATCGTCGCTCATGAGCCCCCAACTGTCTTCCCGCGTGCTCTCGTTGTGCCAGTTGATCAGTCCGGCCGCGAAGTTGCGGGTTTCCTTCCGCCGATCGCGCCCTTTTCTTGCATCCGACATCCGCCACCTCCTCCGCTACAGAGGCCCGCGTGCGGCGTCCGCCGCTGCGGAGACTTGGATGGGTCTCGCGGCCAGGCCGTCGCGGCCGAGTCGGTTGACGTGTTCCTCGCTTTCGGTCGACACGTCCTTCTTCGGTCGAATCGGCATTCTCCGTTAAGGGTCTCCGGACCGTCCGGGACAGCGGTTAAGATGCCCAGACGAGACCGGCGTCGCCTTTCTTATCGGCCGAGGCAGTCAGCGCGTGGCAGAAGACGGACAGACGCATCGCAGGACGTCATTTTCGGTGGCGCCAATCGCCATTGGATCGGAACCCGTCCTCCGCTGCCGCAACGGCCGCGGGACCATTTCTGTCGGTCGAACCCACGGGACCGAATCAGTCGACGTCATCGGCTGCTCGTGCGGATCGTCGCGCCGGGCGCCTCGATGCGATTGATCTCTCGATACCATACCAGCAGCGGGCCTCGCCACATCGTCATTCGTTGCGACGCCTCGTCCTGATCGGTGATCCGGGCGTCGACGGCGGCGGTTCCCTCCAATCGCACCTCGTTGACCTCGCCCAAGTATTGGAGGTACTCGCCCATCAGGCTCTTGGCGCCTTCCTGGAGATGCACGGTGCCCTTGGCGATGAGCCGCTTGAGGTGCGTCTCGCGGATCGGAGTAGAGACGGAATCCGACGGCGCGGCGTCGTCGGTCGTGCGGATGTCGAGCAGGAGGTTACCGCAGGAGAGCGTCGCCGTTCGTCCCTGGCCGAGCCGACGGACGTCGTCCTGCGAGATGCCCATCGCCTTCGAGAGTTCGTCACGAAGGACCATCGCCTGGCCGCTGCGATGCACCATCGAAACGTCGCGGTCGAACGCCACGAGACCCCGATCGACGAAGAAGTCCATCGAGTTCTTCCAGGTGACGGCGGTTTGGCTGGGGCCTTCGTTCCGCAAGGTCGTCATGAGCGGGCCGCGTCCCAGCGCCGCCTGCCGAGCGCTTTCGGTTCGGCCCGGCAGGTCGAAGCGATAGTCCTCGATGACCAGCGCGCCGGCCCCGGGGACCGACATCTGTTCGCGCGCGAGATCGGCGACGATCTGATTTCCCGATACCCATAAGCGGCTGAGCAACTGCCCCGGCTCGCCCTCGGCGGTGTCGGGCAATCGCTCGATATGCGTCGCCTGCGCCTTGCCCTCGGCGACGACGTAGGCAGGCCGCTTTCGATCGCGGACGGCCTGCGTCGGCTCCTGCACCTTCAGCTCAGCCTTGTCCCCGGCGATCTCGCCGAGCAGCCAGATGCGTTCAACGAGGTCCTTGTCCTTGCGCTCGCGAACCGGGGGCACGCGAGCGAAGCGGATGGTCAGCTTGTCGCAATCGAGCGCGAACGTCTGCGATTCGCTATGGACCTGATCCGTGAAGACGCCGTAGTTCCTGGCGAGCCGGAATTGCATCTCGCCTTGCCAAGTCGTCTTGACGGGGGCCGGCTCCTGCAGCTTCCTGCCGGTGAAGTCCTGCCGCGTGACCATCCAGGCCTTGCCCGGACCGGGCACGTCGATCGACTCCCGGTCCAGGTCAATCTCGATCTTATCGCCGTGCACGGCGAAGTCGTCGTAGCGAACGCGGGCCGGCTTGCCTGCGGCGAGTCCCGCGATGCTGGCTCGGACGAGCTGGTTGCCCTGGCGGAAGCTGCATTCGAGCGTGCCGGTTCGGCGGATCTTCAGGTTTCGCGACGGGTCCTCCACGTAGACGTCTCCGGCGGCCCGGAGCCGTTCAATGCCGAGCCGCGCGTCTCCCAAGACCTCCAGATCGCGGCCCGAGGCTGGGGCAGAGCCTTTCGATACCTCACCCAGCACGACCCGCATCTGTTCGGCGCGGATTTCGCGATCGACCTGCCGCACGCGAACGCCGCCTTCCGCGTCCACCGTCCGCGGGACGTTGCGCCCCTGAGGCGTCAGGATCATCTCGGCGTCCAAGCGGCCGGCCACGATGTCCTCGTCGCCCCGCTGAAGCCGGACGTGCCCCGCCATGTTCAGGTGCTGGATGTAATCCGCCAGACCTCCATCGGGCGACGGCAGACCGAACGTCACGGCCAACTCGTCGGCCGCCAGTCGTTCCTTGCCGCGGGTGATCGAGACATCGCCGTGGAACCAGGCGCGTTTCAGGACCTCGCGGCGCTTCTGCTCCCGTGCGCCCGTCTCCGGGTTGATGCGGTCAACCGTGCGATACCCCAACTCGAGGTCGACGCCGCGGGACCACGCGATGCGAACGGGCTCGCGATGCTTGCCCTGGATGGCCGTCGCCAGTCTGTCGGAGGGCGCCGTCAGATCGCCGCCTGCGTTGCTGCTTCCTTCCTGTTCGTTGCCCGACGGGTTGCCGCTGATCTGGTTGTCATCGGCTCGCCCCGCAAGCTCCTTCGCCGAAGACAAGCGCTCATCGGCCATCTCGCCTGCTCCGTCGATCCGTGCCAAGCCGCGCTCCTGATCGAAGAAGACCTCGCGGCCGCGCAGCCATCGCGACTCGCTGATCGCCAATTCGACGGGCCTCGCTCGCGTGCCGGCCAGCCAGACCTGTTGTTGCTCGTTGCGATAGACCAACCGATCGCATCGCGCGTTGCCCTGCTCGCTCTCGACCTTGACGGGCCTGCCCGTCGCGATCACGTCGAACCGCGCGCCGGTTTGCTCGCTCGCCTCGATCTTGAGCGGCCGCAATTCCAGGGGCCCGTTCCACGTCAGGACGAGTCTCGTCGGATCGTCTTCCAACGAAGCCAGCAGGACGGATTCCTCCGCGGGTCGTGAAGCGGGCAAAGTCGTCGTCGGTTCGTTGGGGCGTTCCGCACGCGCCGGACGAGCGGAACCGCGCGCCAGGGAACGCTGCTTCTCCCCGAAGTCAAAGTTGATTTCGAGTCTGTCTGCCTGGAGCCTGCCGATCGTGCGAGGACCGTCTTTCTGCTCTACGAGAACTTCATTATCGAAGACAGCGCGATAGGACTGCACGCGCTTGCGGCGCATCGTCTGGGCATGTTCTCGCAAGATCGCATCCGCCGCGCCGATCGCGGGTGCGCCTTGGCTTGGCCTCGTCGTCGAGCCGGGCGACGCGCTCTCGGGCGCCGCCTGTCCCGCAGGCTGTCCCGCAACCCACCGCGGGTCCGATGGCATTCGCTCCGTCTGCGTTTGTCCCATCGGCGTGACGGGCGGCTGACCCGGCAAGGCGACGCCCGGCAGCGCGGCCGGCCGATTGGCGACGACCACGCCGCCTTCGAATCGCATCTGCTCAGCCGCGGCATCCGCCCTGACGGCATCGACGGACATCGGACGCATGGCGAAGGCACGCGGCAGGTCTTCTTCGTCAGACGCCCGCGGCGTGCTGTCCGTTGGGGCGGGCGGCGGCGGTCCGCCGTTCTGTCCATGGCTTGCGGAGCGGCTTTTCCGGCCGTCGTCGTTTCTCCCGCCCGGCAGCGCGAAATCGACCATCCGCCCGCCGCGTCGCAGCAGCATCCGTCCTCCATCATCAAACCGAAGGACGTCGATGCGATTGTCCAACTGGTCCCATTGCAGCGTCAGTCCGCGAACGCCTTCGATCCGCACCTCGCTGCTGTCGACAAGAACGTCTCCCTTGGAGGTCAACTCCGCCCGGTCGAGGTCGAACCGCGTCTCATCCATATCGATATTGACGAGCGCTTCCGGGTGCGCGAAACGGTCGGCGCGCTGCGGATTCGCTTCTCGCCAGTCCGCCGTCGTGCGGTCGATCGTCACGCGGACGTTGCCTTTCAGCCAGCCGCGCTTGGGCTCCACGTTGTTGCCGCCCTTGCGCGCAAGCGTCAACTCCGCCGCGTCCGATTGGATGTACGTGATTTCACCGTGCGGCATGAAGATCTGAATGAGCGGCTCGATGATGCGGAAGTCGGTCTCCGAGATGGGCTCCCACGTCTTCGCCTCGAATTGATACTTCAGACGGCCCGTCACGTCGTCGTAGACGCGGGCCATCGTCTGGTCGCCGGGCTTGAAGGCGATTTCCCCGCCCTGGAGGGTCTGGACGCCTTGCGTGGTCGGCCGCGTCACGAATCGGCGTACCGCCTCGGACGGGGCTGCGTCCTCTGGAGGCAGGCTTTGTCGGTCGCCGCGCGAGAGGATGAGGTAGGCCACGATGCCCAAGGCAAACGTGATTGCGCCCAGGATGACCTTTTTATGCATCATGTTTCGGTTGACCTTGATGCGGGTCCGAAAGGCTGCTTGAACGGTCCGATCCGCGGTTGCCTGAGGCGATGCCCGGCGTTTCAGTCCTTATCGTAGTACGGCTGCAGCAGTTCGGACCACGCGCCGCCTTCGCGGAGCAGCCGTTCGACGGCTTCCGCGACGGCGCCCTGTCCGCCGGTCCGACGCGTGACGTACCGGGCTGCCCGTTTGACCGGCGCCACGGCATTGGCGACGGCGATGGGATAGCCGCATCGCAGCATCAGCGGCAAGTCCATCAAGTCATCTCCGATTACGCTCGTCTCCGCGTCTGACGCGCCGACGGCTCTGCAACAGGCCGCGTACGCAGGCTGCTTGCGCGAGACGCCCTGCACCACGTGTTGGATGCCGAGGTCCTTTGCCCGCCGCTCGACTGCCGGAGAATTTCGGCCGCTGATGATCGCGATATCGCCTCCGGACCGCTGCCAAAGCCGGATCGCCGCCCCGTCCTGAACGTGAAAAGCCTTGGTCATGCATCCGTCGGCGTCGTAGGGCAGTTCGCCGGACGTCAGGACGCCATCGACATCGAGAACCAGCAGCCGGATTCGGGTGGCCACGGCGTATCTTTCACGAGGCCCAGCTGCCACGCGCGGCTCCGTACCGCACATGCCGGATCGCAGGTTTGCGCAACACGCTTGCCATCGCCGGTATCGAGGCGGCTCCGCGCCGCTGTTGCCGGGTCACAGTCTTGGCATGGTAACGCGGCTTGGGCCACGACGAAAGGCGCGGCGCGGTTTGAGATCTGACAGGAACGCTCGCACGCGAGTCTGCACCCACAAGCTCTTGTCGTCATCGTAGAATGCGCGGAGGGACTCCTGACGGTCCGGTTTTCGATTCTCATACCGTCTGATTTTCACCGCAGATTCGGGATGGCCCCTCGGCCCAGTCGGTTTCGGAAGCTCGCCCGGAAGGCTGTGGGAAGGCTGCGTGGCCGAACTCGGAAGCCGGGCCGAGGTGCTCTGTAGAAAAGCCAACGGGATTGAGAGCGGCACGGCACGAGTTCACAATACGCAGAGTTTCTCGTGTTCCACGCAGGTCGTCCCGGCGCGCCGGGAACGCTGCGGGCTTTCAACAGGGCCGGGGCCTCTCATTAGCGTGGCGATGAGCGCACCCGCATGTATTCCGGCCGCGCCCCAACTGGCTAGAG
>CAZERK010000076.1:7571-10851 GCA_964514515.1 uncultured Planctomycetaceae bacterium | reverse complement strand
ACGCCATCCTCGCCGCGGTGCTCCCGTAGCCGCCAGGTGGGACGCGACGAACCCTCTCCTCTGTACCAGCCGAGAAGCCCGGCCCGTCGGATCGCCTGCAGAGCTTCGCCTCGTCAGGATTCCCGAAGGCCCAGCCGTTGACCGGGGCAGCCTCAATGCATGCGGGGCGCCTGGGCGCGGCCACCGATGAGCACAAGCCGGGCTTCTTCGTCCGGCGGCGCCGTCGGACCTGCGCGCTCGAGGGCCCGACGACGAGCAAGCGTCCCTATTGCGACGGGGGCGGCGCGCCTATGGAGTCAGCGTGATGGTCACGTGGACGGCGCCGTTCTCGGCTCGGGTCGCGACGCCGCAGCCGGAATGGTGGAAGACCGCGAGCATTGGCAGGTTCTCCGGCAGGACCTCGGCGAAGAAGGTCTGGATGCCCTTCGCGCGGCCGATGTCGACCAGCTTGCGAAACAGGATGGAACCGAGGCCCTTGTTCTGCCAGTCGTCGCGCACGGCGAAGGCGACCTCGGCCGTGTTCTCGCCCTGGTCGTGGATGTAGCACCCCAACGCGACGACTTCCTCATCGCCCGGCTGGCCGACCGCGCCGATGAGCGTCATCTCCTGGTCGTAGTCGATGTTGCAGAAGACCTGCAATCGGGCATGAGGGAAGGCCTTGATCGGCCCGTGGAACCGCAGGTAGCGCGTTCGCTCGCTGAAGGAGTAGAACATCTCCTTCACCAGCGGCTCGTCGGCCGGGCGGATCGGACGGATGAAGACGTTGGTCTTGTCCTTGAGCGCGACGTTTGTTTCGAGCTCCGACGGATACGGGGCATTCACCGGCGGCAGAATCTGGTTGGAGTAGACGATGCGCCGCTGCTTGGCCTTGTGCAGCAGTTCCGAGCGGAAGTCCGGATGGGCGACGTTGATGAGGGCCATCGCCCGCTCGCGGAGATTGCGGCCGTGCAAGTAGGCCACGCCGTACTCGGTCACGATGTAATGCGTGTCGCCGCGCGTGGTCGTGACGCCCGCCCCTTCGCTCAGGTTGGAGACCACGCGCGAGACGACGCCCTTGGGCGTCTCGGCGACGCTCGGCATGGCGATGATCGGCTTGCCGTTCTTGGCCAAGGCGGCCCCGCGCATGAAATCGGCGTGCCCGCCGATGCCGCTGTAGAACCAGGTACCGATCGAGTCGGCGACAACTTGGCCGGTCAGATCGACCTCGATGCCGGCATTGATGGCGATCATGTTGTCGTGGCGGCAGATGATGCGGGGGTCGTTCGTGTACTGCGAGGGCCGCAGTTCGATCTCGGGATTGTCGTTGATGAAGTCAAACAGCTCGCGCGAGCCCATGGCGAAGCTGCCGACGATCTTGCCGGCGTGCAAGGTCTTGCGCCGCCCGGTGATGACGCCGGCCTGCACCAGCCTCATCACACCGTCGGAGAACATCTCCGTATGGATGCCGAGGTCGATCTTGTCCTTGAGCAGCGAGAGAATCGCGTCGGGAACGCGGCCGATGCCGAGCTGCAGCGTCGCGCCGTCGGGCACGAGCCGCGCGATGTGGCCGGCGATCCGCTGCGTGATCTCGTCGGGATCCTCCACGACGGGCCATTCGAGCAACGACTCGTCGTGCTCCACGAGGTAGTCGATCTGGTCAACGTGCAGGAAGCAATCGCCGAGCGCCCGCGGCATCTGCGGGTTGACTTGGGCGACGACCATCTTGGCGCACTCTGCGGCCGTCTTCGTGATGTCCACCGAAACGCCCAGGCTGCAGAAGCCGTGCTCGTCCGGCGGATTGACCATGACGAGGGCGACGTCGATGGGAATCCGCCGCGTCTTGAACAAGTCCGGCACGCGAGACAGAAAGATCGGCGTGTAGTCCGCGCGGGCCTCGTTGACCGCGCCGCGCAGGCTGTTGCCGATGAAGAAGGCGTTGGCCCGGAAGCTGGTCGAGTACTTCGGGTCGGCGTAGGGAGCGACGCCGAGCGTCAGGACCTGGATCAGTTCCGTGTCGCTCAGGCTGCCGCCGGCCTGGGACAGGGCGCGCACCAGTTCTTGTGGCTCGCCGCACGCAGAGCCGACGAACACGCGATCGCCCGGTCGAACGTGCTTGATCGCCTGGGTTGAGGTGATCAGTTTGTCCGCATATCGTTCTTGCCATCTCTGGGTCATCGGTGCAATTCTCCTCGGGCGCAGACCGTCGTCGATCCGTTCGAATCGTCAGGCTTTGCCCGTCCGGAGCCGTCATCTTCCCGTACGGCTCGCGATCGGCGCCGCTCGATGCTTGGCCGACCGGCTGATCCTTCGATGCCTCGGTCGATCCGCCGCGGCGGATCGGCCGCTACCCACTACGGGCGGGCCGCTTCCTGGGCGACGCAGCATCCTGGCGAAGACCGCTTCTACATCTTCGTTTCCTTGAGGATGATCCTCGCGTCGGCGGCGATGGCGCCCTTTCCCTTTGCGTAGACGATCAGCGGGTTGATGTCCAACTCCTGAATCTGATCATGTTCGGTGACGAGCTGCGACAGCCGCAGGAGGCATTCCGCGATCGCCGCCAAATCCGAGGGCGGCTCGCCGCGAACGCCTTCCAACAATCGGTGCGAGCGGATGCCGGCGACCATCTCCTTGGCCGTCTCCTCGCGCAGCGGCGCCAGGCGGAAGGACACGTCGCGTAGCGCTTCGGTATAGATGCCGCCGAGGCCGAACATGAGCAAGGGGCCGAAGCTGCGGTCCCGCGTCATGCCCAGGATGACCTCTTTGCCCTTCTCGAGCATCTTCTGAACGAGGACGCCCCAAACCTCCACGTCGTCGCCCATGTGCTGGCGGACGGAGGCGACCATCCCGTCATACGCCTCGCGGACTTCCTCGTCGCTGCCGAGATTCAGCCGTACGCCGCCCACGTCGGGCTTGTGCAGAATCTTCGGGCCGGAGATCTTCATGACGACGGGAAAGCCCATTTTCTTGGCTTCAGCCACCGCCTCGTCCGCGCTCTTGGCAAGGGCGAAGGGCACCGTTGGGAAGCCGTAGTGCCGTAGGGCTTCGAGCGCCGGCAGCTCGACAAGCTGCGTGCGCCCGGCCGCCAACTCCCGTTGGACCAGGTCCGCCACGGCGTCCCTATGGGCGTCGAAGGCGCGGAGGCTGCTAATCGGCTTGCGGACCCATTCCGCGAAGCGCGCCTTGGCGGCCAAGGCCCGCATGGCGTTCTCGGGAAAGATGAACGTCGGCCCGCCGTACTTCTGGAGGATTAGCACGGCCGGGAACACGTCCACCAATCCCATCAGCACGCCGATGATCGGTT
>CAZERK010000076.1:0-7561 GCA_964514515.1 uncultured Planctomycetaceae bacterium | reverse complement strand
CACGACGCGGGCAATTTCTTCCTCGTCCGTCATCATCTGCGGCGTGACGATCACCACGACCTGATCCACGTTCTCGTCGGCGGCGACGGCGTCCAACGCGGCGCGATAGCGGTCGTGTTTGGCGTCTCCGATGACGTCGACGGGGTTCTTGATGCTGCCGGTCGGCGGCATCTGGAAACGCAACGACTTGATCGTGTATTCCTGAAAGCGAGGGATCTTCAGGCCGTGGCGGATGCAGGCGTCGGTCGCCATGATGCCCGGCCCGCCGGCGTTCGTGACGATGGCCGTGCGGCGTCCCGCGGGCAGCAGCGGATCGATGAACGCCTCGGCGCAGTCGAAGAGCTCGCCGACCGACTCGACGCGGATCACGCCGGCCTGCTGGAAGATGGCGTCGTAAACCTCGTCGGACCCAGCGAGCGAACCCGTATGCGAGGCCGCCGCTGCCGCGCCTTCGGTCGTGCGGCCGGTCTTGATCGCCAGGATCGGCTTGGGCTTCTCGCCGTGCGTGATTTCGTGGCAGGCCTCGATGAAGGCTTGCCCGGCCGACAGGTCCTCGATGTACATCAGGATGACGTGCGTCCGCGGGTCGCGCGCCAGGGCCCTGAGCAGATCAATCTCGGTGACGTCCACCTTGTTGCCGAAACTGACGAACCGCGAAAATCCGATGCGACGGCCCTTGGCGTAGTCGAGCAGGGCCGTACACAGCGCACCGCTTTGCGAAATCAGCCCCAACGGGCCGCGCATCGGCATGTGCGTGGCGAAGCTGGCGTTCATCTGAACGTCCGGAGCGGTGTTGATGAGGCCCAGGCAATTCGGCCCGATGATGTTCAGCCCGCGCTCCTGGGCGATCTGCTTGATGCGCCTTTCGCGATCGGCGCCCTCGCCGCCGATCTCCTTGAAGCCGGCGGAGATGATCAGGAAATGCCGAGTCCCGTGGTCGGCGCCCTCGATTACCAGACCCTCGATGGTCGGCGCCGGCGTGACGACGACGATGAGGTCCACCTCATCGTCGATGGCCGAGATTGAAGGGACGCACCGCAGGGTGAGAATGCTCTTGGCCTTGGGATTGACCGGGTACACGACGCCGGTATATCCGCCGTAGATGAGGTTGCGCATAACGGCGTGCCCGACGGAGCCTTCTCTGCGAGAAGCCCCAAGCACCGCGATGGACCTCGGTGAGAGCATGGGTTCCAGGTCTCGTGTCTGCGTCGTTCCGATCGGCATCATCGTGTGCTGTTGCGTCATGGTTGGTGACTCGTGGGTCCTTCTGGGAGGCGAGACTCCTGACGACGTGCCGGGCGACGCGGTCGCGTTGACATCTTCTGGAGCTGCCTCACGACCGCCCGTTGGCGGCGCCGCCCGGTGGGAAGTCCGGGGATCCTCGGTGTTATGAAATAACGTCTTAGCATTCCGAATGCCAACAAGCCTCGCAGACGCCCGCTCCGGCCCGAAACGTCAGCGGAGACCGAGCGACTTGCCGCCTCCTGTTCTACCCCGAGAGCATCGGTTCCTTGTGCTGCGCTGTTTTGAGTCTTGTCTGTACCGTGCCGCCCAGGGGCTGTCGCACCCCGGCGCATTCGTGCCAGTGCGCGGACGGACGACAACGATGTATCGCGGCTTTGCATGCCCGATAGGTTGTGGATGCCTCGCCGCAAGAATACGGACGGGCATTGCCGGTCGGCCGTTCGCGTGAACGCCTCATCAAACACGCTCTGCTTCGATATTTCCGCAGTTCGTTGGGGTATCCCGCACGGTGTCAATCGGGCCGAACGGCTGTCTCCGGCCGCACCAGCCGATCCTCCTCAGCTTGAGCGCCGCCGGCCTTGGCCGACGGGCGGCTGCAAGGCGAGCGACGCAGCCCCCTGCAAAGAGACCGTGCGGTGCCCTCAGAAGCTGCGTCAGAACCGCCCGTTCGTCGCCCTGTCTTTGCTAGCCCGTGATTGACCAGGGCCAGGCGCCCATGTCTCGCAAGCGATCCGCGTCCGTCAGGTCGAACTGAAGCGGCGTCACGCAGACGTAGCCGTCCTTGATCGCC
This sequence comes from uncultured Planctomycetaceae bacterium, assembly GCA_964514515.1. Taxonomy (GTDB): domain Bacteria; phylum Planctomycetota; class Phycisphaerae; order UBA1845; family UTPLA1; genus CAZERK01. The sequence goes on along the minus strand of CAZERK010000076.1, from coordinate 5,526 downwards.
TTCCGGTCGGTATCCGAGTCGTCATCCAACAGCGTGTAGTCGCCGCTGAGCCAGTAGTACTCGCGGCCGTTGGGGTCAGTCCGCTTTTCCAACTCCTCGGGCATCGGTCGGGTGGACATGGGCGAGACGCGGACGCCGCGCGGCCACCCCGGCTTGAGCTCGGGGATGTTGATGTTGACGACTTGGCCGGCGTGCAGCCCTCGCCGCCAGATGAAATCGATGAGGTCCACGGCGATCTGCGATGCGCGATCAAAGTCCATGTCGCGGTAGATCGCCAGGGAGACGGCGACGGCCGGGCAACCGAGGATGCCTGCTTCGACCGCGGCCGCGACGGTGCCTGAATAGATGACGTGTACGCCGGTATTGAGGCCGGCATTCATGCCGGAGACGACGAGATCGGGCCTGCCCGGCAGTACGGCGTGGATGGCCAGCTTCACGCAATCGGCCGGAGAGCCTTCGACGGCCGTGCCTTCAAATCGCTTGTCGACGCGGACGGGATGCCACAGCACGGGATGGCGGATCGTGATGGCGTGCGAGCCGCCGGACTGGACCGAGGCGGGCGCGACGACGTGAACCTCGCCCATCTGGCTGAGGACCTCGTGCATGGCGAGCAGGCCGGGAGCGAAGATGCCGTCGTCGTTGGTCAGCAGGATGCGCATGCGACAAATTGTAGGCTGCGCGGCGCATCCCTACAATGCGCCGCGACGGCGCGACGAACGCGGCTGCGCACGAACCTCGTTCAAACGCCGCCGCGCGGTATCCGCGTCCTTGACGCCCAAGCACCTTACGTTGCGCACGAATTCCGTTCAAGCGACGCCGCGCGGAGAGGACCATCCGAAACGCGATGACAGACAAGCCAGAAGCGGATGCAGCCGTCGCGCCGGTCAACGCCCGGGATTGGCGGCACGTGTTGCTGGCGGCGGGTTTGGTTCTGCTCGTCGTCGTGGTCTATTTCCCAGCCCTGTCGGGCGAGTTCCTGCGGCTCGACGACTATCAGTACGTCATCGACAACGAGTCGGTCCGCCAGCCGAGCTGGTCGAGCGCGAAGCGGTTCTTCTCCGAGGTCACGAGACCGTCCACGGTCGAAGGCTATTATCAGCCGCTCACGATGCTGTCGCTGATGCTGGACGCGCGACTCGCTGGCGACGCCGGCCTGGACCCGTTCGTCTATCACCTCACGAACGTGCTGCTGCACGCCGTCAATTGCGTGCTCGTCATGCTGCTGGCTCGGGCCGTCTTCGGCGGATTGGGCGTGCCGTGGCTGCTCGCGATCCTGTTCGCGCTGCATCCCGTACAGGTCGAATCCGTCGCATGGGTTTCCCAGCGCAAGACGGTTCTCGCGTCGCTCTTCGCGATCGCGGCCCTGTATCTCTACGTGCTCTATGGATTCAAGGGCGGACGCCTTCGCCTGGCCGCCGTGCTCGTGCTGTACGTGGTGGCCGGACTGGCCAAGCCGACGGTCATGCTGCTGCCGCTGACGCTGCCGCTGCTCGACTTCTGGCCGCTGCGCCGACCGGTTGTCGCACGACTGCGCGAGAAGGCGCCGTTTCTCCCCACGATGATCGTCATGGGCGGGATCGCGTGGGTCTCGCAGGCGAGCGTTGCCGGGCTCAGCCGCCTCACGGTCGGCAGCGCCATCGTGCTCGTGAAATGGCTCGGGCTCCTGAGCTACAACACGCTGCAATACGTGGGTAACGTCGTCTGTCCGATCTACCTGTCGCCGTATCGCGCGATTCCGCAGGACATGACGCCGGCCAACCCGATCATCGCCGCGGCCCTGGCCGGGATGCTGGCGCTGCTCGTCGTCTGGCTGACGTCGGCGCGATGGTCGAGGCCGCTGTTCGTAGGCCTGGCGGGATTCGGCATCGTACTGCTTCCGGCGCTGGGACCGGTCAGGTTCATGGGCTCGTGCGTGGCAGACCGTTTCGTCTATCTGCCGCTCGTCTTTCTTGTGTTGGCGTTCGGCGCGCTTGTCCGAAGGCTGGAGACGCTGCTTGGCGACCGGCGGCGTTGGATCATCTGGGCTGGCGCCGCAGCGATCTGCGTCCCGTTGCTCATCCTGAATCGAGCCCAGCAAGGCGTCTGGCAGAACTCCAAAGCCCTTTGGACGCACGTCGGCGAGTACGCCCCGGACGTGGCCAAGGCCCAGGCGAATCTCGCGCTGATCGCGCTGCAAGAGGAGGATTTCGAAGCGGCGTTGCGGCACGGAGAGCACGGCCTGAAGCTCGATCCCGGCGACGCGGAGATCATGCACATCCTGGGCCGCACATACGTCCGACTAGACCGGGCACGGGAAGCCGTCGCGATCATGCGGAAGGCCCTCGAAACGGGGCTCGGACCGGTCGAGGCGACGGGACAACTCTCCATGGCCGAGGCCTACCTCGCCGCAGGCGACGTGGATGCGGCCCGACAGGCGTGCGAGAAAGCCATCGCGCTGGGCCGCACACCCTCGGCGACGTATGCCGATCTCGGCGACGTGGCGATGCGATTCGTGCGCCGACAGGATCAGGCCGTCGAGTACTATCGACTTGCCGTTCAGGCCGATCCGGAGATCGTCCTGTATCGGTGGAACCTCGGCACGGCGCTGCACGCTTGGGGGCATCCCGCCGAGGCGCTCGAAGCCTACGAGCAAGCGCTCCAGATGGCCGCGACGCAGGGCCAATCCGTGCCGGAACTCGAGGCGGCCGTGAACGCCCTGAAGAAAGAGTTGAGCCAGACGACTACGTCGCCCGCGGACAGGTAAGGAGTCGCGCATGACCAACGACCAGGATCGCATCGCCGTCACCCGGGCGCAGGTGCGTGAGGTGGACCGTCGAGCCATCGAAGAGTTCGGTGTTCCCGGGGTCGTGCTGATGGAGAATGCCGGCAGGAACGCGACGAAGATCATCCTGGGCTTGCTGCCGACGGGCGGACGCGTCGCGATCGTCTGCGGCCGCGGAAACAACGGCGGCGATGGGTTCGTCATCGCCCGACACCTGTTCAACGCCCGCGCTCCGGTCGACCTGCTATTGGCCTGCGATCCAGACCAACTCTCGGGCGATGCGGCGATTAACGCGGGCATCGTCCAGAAGATGCGGCTGCAGTGCCACGGCTTTGACACGGTCGAGCGAATCGAGCAGGCCCGTCCCATCCTGGCGCGGGCGGCCGTCATCGTGGACGCCCTGCTCGGCACGGGCTTCGCGGGCGACGTTCGCGCTCCGCTGGACGCCGCGATCGAGGCGATCAACGGCGCCCGCGGCGCGATCGTCGTCGCCGTGGATTTGCCGTCGGGCTTGGATTGCGACACGGGGCGCCCGTCGAACGCAACGGTCCGTGCCCACCATACCGTGACGTTTGTCGCGCGGAAGGCAGGTTTCAACGCCCCCGGCGCGGAAGCGTTCACGGGCCAGGTTCACGTCGCCGACATCGGCGCGCCGCGAACGATTCTCGAAGACGTGCTGTTGTCACAGTCGTAGCAATCCATGAGAGCCCTCGGCCTTGCCCGAGGGGGGCAACACCTGATGAGTTGCATCGCATTGCCCATTGGAAGTTGCCTGCGGACGGGAAGCTGCGTACGCGATGGAGCCCGCCCGCCGGCCAAGGCCGGCGGCTCTCACGCTCGCGCGAGTCCCGGCGCGCCGGGAGCCCTTTCCAGAGCCGTGCCCTGCATGCCGGAACTGCCACCGGCGCGAGGCCGCTACCACCAAACTTGCCGGCCGGCGTCGAACGTGAAGATGCGCTCCAACTTCCGCGAGTCCTCGGCCACCAGCCAGTAGAGCCGGTCCGCGGGAACCTCGTCGAAGGTGAGGGGCGCTCCGTCGGCCGGCTGCTCGCCCACAGAGACCCAGCCGTCGTCCCAGACGAAGAGCTCGTAGCGCGTCCCGGCCGCGAGGTGCGTCAGCGGTTGGGCCGCTTCGACGGGGTCGTATAGTCCGTCGGGGGCGGTAGCGCCCAGGCGCAGCGTCGTCCGCGCGTCGCCCGCACCGGCCAGCTCGCGGATCGCGCCCGTCTTCGTGATGATGAACGGCGGACCGGCGGGCACGACCTTCTCGTCCACGTAGTACGCCGGCAGGTACGCGGCGCTGCGTCCCATCTGCGTGAACGTCACGCGCGAGTCGTGAATCTCGCCCCCATGCACCGCTCCCCACTCGCCGCCGTTGAACACGCACACGTACGCGAAACGCGTCCCCGCGGGCGCGGGCGCCGTCAGACAGACCGTGACGTCCGTCGTCTCGACGTACTGCGACGTGACGTCCATGAAGTTCCAGCGACACAGCCAGTACGGCAGGGTCTCGTCGGGACGCTTGCGGGCCGCGAGACTCGCCCGCTGCTTGACGAAGGTGTTGCGATAGACCTTGGCCGCCACCGCCAGGAGGGGCGCGTTGCCGACGCCATGCTCGTCCAGCACAACCACCCAGGCATGGTTGTTGTCGCGATTCGCCCACAGCGGCGTGTAGTCCCGGGCGGCGGGCACGGCGTTCGCCCGTAGCGCGTACATCTGCATGTTGCTGATGTCGCCGCAACGGCCTTGCTGTCGCCGGCACATCTCCTCGAAACTCTGCTCCGTCGGATGGAAGTAGAACAGCTCGTTGAAGCGAATCCACGTGTCGACGTCGTGCAGAATCCACGCGGCCGCTTCGCGCGGGTCGGACGGGTCCTTCAACCGCGACGGCAAATCCTCATACCGCGACAGGCAGGCCGGGCGGGTCGAGTTGAGCGGCTCCTTGCCGCTGCGATAGGGCAGCACAAGCTCGCAGAACTGCTCGAAGGGTATCTGCCTCGCCCAGGGCCGCTCCCGCCACGCCTGGAAGGCGAGATCGATGTTCTCGATCAGCAAATCGGCGGTGATCGTCTCCAGGTCGGGGGCGATCCGCTTGTAGTCAGAATGCAGCTTGCCGTGCTGCTTCTCGAGCTCGTCGAGCGCGGCCTGGGCGGCATGCACGTCGGGATACGCCAGCGCGTCGTACGGGACCTCGTGCTTGTCCGGGTCGTACATCGCCATCTCGGCGAAGCCGTGCCCGTCCATGTGGGCAATCAAGATCTGGGCCGCCTGAAACTTCAGCGTGTCGCCCGAGTCTTGATAATGCTGTAGGACGCGTTCGAGTTCCGCGCGGTTGCAGCCGGTCTTCGAGAGATTCGCCTGCACGTCGGCCGCCTGCGGAGCCAGACAGCCTGTCGGCACGACGAGCGCCAGCACCGCAAGCGCCCGCCAACACGCTCGCAGGTTTCGTTCGGCGGCTCGTTTGTTCAGCATCGGCTCGACTCCTCTTTCGCGCGCCTAAGGCTCGTCTGTGGCCACGCGGCGCCCGTCAGGATAACGCCCGCACCGCGCCTCTGAAAAGCGCCCGCGCCGCCGCGGCGAGGTCATCCGAATCCGCGCGGCCATAACCGATGCCAAAGCCGCGCCAGGATTGCCCGCGAGAGACAAGAATCGCGCAGGGGCATGAGAGCCGCCGGGCCTTGGCCCGCGGGCGGCCTCGACCACGTGCCATGATGCTGCGCGCCGTGCGTTGCCACCCCTCGGCCAAGGCCGAGGGCTCTCAAAAG
>CAZERK010000075.1:1247-10864 GCA_964514515.1 uncultured Planctomycetaceae bacterium | reverse complement strand
GCCGTAGGGCAGGCAGGCTGCCAGCACGAGCCGTCCCTCCGCGTCCGTGCTATGGACTTCGATCGTCTTGCCGTTGGCCGCCCGCACGATGTCGCCGGGCCGATAGGCCTCGCCGCTGATCATGTTCTCGACGGCCCCGATGATGCCGACGATCCGGCGCGGCAGCCTCAGCCTCGCCGCCGCCACGAGTGCCCCCAGCACCGCCAGTCCGCCACATTTGTCGTACTTCATCTCCGGGATGCTCGCGGCCGGCTTGAGCGAGTAGCCGCCCGTATCCAACGTCACGGCCTTGCCGACCAGCAGGACGGGCTTGGCCTTCGGCCGTCCGCCGACGTGCTCCAGGATGATCATCCGCGGCCGATTCGCCGAGCCCCCGGCGACGGCCAGAAGCGCGCCCATCTTCCGCGCCTTCATCTGCCGCTCGTCGAGGATCCGGCATCGCAGCCCGTAGCGCCGGGCAAGCTGCCGCGCCCGATTGGCGAGCGTGATCGGGTTGATGACGTTCGGCGGCTCATGACTGATCGATCTCGCCAGGTTCGCCGCCTCGGCCAGGACGCGGGCGCGAGCGACGTCCGCAGCAAGCTGCGTTGAGCGAGCCGAGGTCGTCACGAAGCATAGCGACGCCGGAGCGCCCCCGGTTCCTTCGCTGTCCTCCGGCGGTCGGCTCCGCAGCGAGAGGAAGCGGAAGCCGGCCAGTACGGCGCCTTCGACCCAGAGAGCCGAAGCCTCGCGCCCGCCGAGATCCGTCAAGGCGTCGACCGCCACCGCCGCCTGGCGGACGTGATGCCTGGCGCACCAACTCGCCGCCAGCCCGGCCGCGTTGCGGACGTCGTTTCGCTTGACCGGCTTCTTCTCGCCGAGACAGACGGCCGCGATCCGACCGAAGGGCGCCTTGGCCGGCAGGATCAGATCATCGATGGCGCCGGGCTGCTTGGCGCCGTGGTACCGGGCCGCGATTTCCTCAATCCGCTTTGCGATGTCTCGTGGCAGGGCCTTCAGGCCCGATACGACGGCCTTGCCCTTGCTGACCAGAACGGGCACGAGCAGAGCGTCGGCGCGGGTCCTTGCGTCCCATCTCGCCACGCGGACGCGGGTTTCCTGTTGTTTCATGGTGTCTCCTGAATGCGCGGGGGGGAACACCGCCCGACGCGGGATTTCTCGGTTGCGTGGCGCGCTTCCGACGGCGCGGAAGCGCGCTCCCCTACGGGTCGCGGCTAAACGGGGCGCCCCGTTGCGGCAGAACGAGGCGCGCGATACGCGGTCATAGAAAGTGCGCCAAGGCGCTCCGTCGCAAGTTCGCGGCGAAGCAAGGCGCGGCCGCGAGCGTCGTCGCCGTCGACGGGCATCGTAGGGGCGGTCCGGCGCTGCTTCAACGTTGCGGTGGATTGAGGGCGTTTGGCAGGAGGGGCGGCTCAGTTGTCGTAGGCCGCGACGGAATCGTAGTTCGCCTGGTACTCGGCGTTGTCGGGAAAGAGGTGCAGGGCTTCCTTGAAGTCCGCGACGGCCAGCGCGAACCGGCCCTTGGTGCGGTAGTCGAGCCCTCGAACGTTGTAGCCGTTAGCCAGCTTGGCCTTGCTGCTGCCGTTGGATGTGTCGACCCGGTACGCCTTGAGGTAGGTGGCGACGGCCTTGTCGTACTTGCCGCGCGACAGCAGATCGTCGCCGTACAGGATGTAGGCGTTCGTCAGATTGCTCTTGTACGTGTCGTCGTTCTTATACAGCTTGTACGCTCGTTCGTAGGCTCCGACGGCCTGCTCGTACTTGCCGTCGGCGAGGTACTGGTCGCCGATCGTCGTACGGGTGTCGGCCAGCTTCCGTTTGTAGACCTTGTTCTCGGTATCGAGACGATAAGCCGCCTCGAAGGCCAGGACCTCGGTATCGATCGCCCGTCCCTGTTGGATGCTCTGCTGCTCCATGCGGACGCCCGCGGCGTAGGCCGCCGACGCGATGCGCTTTCGCAGGCTCGCCGTGCCCGCCGCGCCCAGTTCTCGCGAGGCGTCATCATAGCTCTGGATGGCCCGCTTGAGGTCGCCGTAGCGTCGCCGTCGTTCGGCCAAGGCGAGATAGCCTTCGGCGACCGCCTCGCGCACCGTGAAATGCCCGGTGTCGAGGTCCTTCGCGGATTGGAGGCTGGCCATGGCCCGGTCGATGTCGCCGCGTGCCAGAAGCTCGCGGCCGATGCCGGCGTAGGCCAGCGCGGCGTCGGTGCGCGTCAGTTCGTCGCTGCCGGCCAGCAGCGCGGCCTGATCCAGCGTCTGGAGGGCCTCTTCGTATTTGCCGAGGCGCACCTGGACTCGGCCCAGGAGCCGATGGAACTGCGGCGCGTTGGGCATGCGTTGCACAAGATCGGACGCCTTAGACTCGATCCGACGGAGAAGTTCGTCATCTGCCGCGTCGATCGCTTGCGCCAGAACGTCGAGGCCGTTAAGGAGGTCGCCCTTGTCGAGCATCGTCTCGCCGAGCAGCACCTGCGCTTCGAGGTTGTCAGGAGCTCGGGCCGTCAACCGCAACAACAGGCCGATCGCCTGGTCCCGCGTGGACGGATTGGGGGCGAGCTTGGCGGCTACTTTGAAGACGGCCGCGTCGTCCTGCGCCAGGATTTGGGCGTCTTCCGCGTCGTCGGCATAACCGACGTCCGGCAGCAACTGATCCGCCCGGCGGAAGTACTGCTCGGCCTTCTTGTACTCGCCGCGCTCGAGCGCGACGAGGCCGAGGGCATGCGTCGCCACGGCGTTGGTCTTCTTCTTCGAGAGGATTCCGTCGAGAACCGCCTCCGCCTCGTCAAGCGAGCCTGCCTCGATCAGGTCGAAGGCCTCGTTGAGGGACTCCTTCTCCTGGTCGGTGAGTTGCTGACTCAACGTGGAGGAGGTTGTCGTCGTTCCCTGTTGCAGCGACAGGATGCTTGCCAGATCGAGCGACAGATAGCCGCTGCCCGACGACGATGAGGACGAACCGAGCGACAATATGGCGGCCGGGCCGAACGACGAGGATGTCTCGGAAGAGCCGCCCAACAGATTGCCGTACAGACTGTTGCTGCTGGTCGTCCCCCACAAGGACATCAACGACGTAATCTGATTTGCGTCTGTACCAATCTGCACGGCCGGCTCCCTGATGCTGCGGCTCTCTACAGTCTCCAATTGACTGCGCGGCATCGTCAAATCGACGGATGGCGACGGACGGTTCCGGTAAACGATGCGTCGCCAGCACTGCCCGTCGTTAGATCGGGCCAGCGGGGGCCGCGCTTGAGGTATCGCGGTCGGCCGTTGCGCCAGGCGCTTCAACCGCGACGCGTCGCGCGTCCTGGAACGTATGCGTTGCCGGCCCATCGCTGACTGTCGCCGGGTTCCGCGTCGGCTTGTCGCCTACGCCGTCCAAGAGCCGTGACAATCTCGAACCCGGTCATCGTTGGCCGCGGACCGGATCGTTTCTTATGATTGATCCTGGCGAAACGAGGTGGGCCATGCGCGATGCGTTTCGGACCTTCATGGATTGGCTGCGGTCGGAATCCGCGAACTCCACGACGGAGTACGCGATCATGCTTGCGCTGATCCTCCTGGTTGCGTTGGGCGCCCTGCTCACCCTCCAAAACCATACCTGTCAAACCTTCGTTGACGCGGCTGATTGGTAACGATCGGACGGGCCGGCCTTGGCGTTCTCCCAGAGCCATCGCATTCTCGGCGACGCCCCCGACACGACTTGCACGAGATCGAGCCTCGACGGATACTCCGTCCGCGGTCCTGCCGTCGGCCGGCCTCCGGCGGCGAGCGGACGCGCCCCGGAGCTGCCAGCGCGTGAGCGATTCCCCCCATGCGAACGGGACGACGAGCGAACGTTCGCGGGCGCCGCTGTACGTCGGCATCCTGATCGGTCTGATCGCGGGCATCATCGTCGTGAACTTCGTCCGCAATCGGACGGGCGTCGAGCAGAGCACGCCGCGCCCCGTCACGCCGCGCGGCGACCTGGCGTCGGACGAGCAGACGACCATCGAGTTGTTTCAGCAGGCGTCGCCGTCCGTCGTCTTCATCACGAGCATCGCGCGGCGCATCGACTTTTTCTCCGCCGACATCTTGGAGCAGCCCCAGGGAGCCGGGTCCGGTTTCGTCTGGGACACGGCGGGGCACGTCGTGACGAACCTGCACGTAATCCAGGACGCCAACGCCGTCGAGGTGACGCTGGCGGATCATACGACGTGGAAGGCGCAATTCGTCGGCGCGGATCCGGGCAACGACTTAGCTGTCCTGCGCATCTCCGCGCCGGCCGACAAGCTCCAACCGACTCCGATCGGCTCGTCGTCTGACTTGCAGGTCGGGCAGAAGGTGTTCGCCATCGGCAATCCGTTCGGGTTGGACTACACGCTGACGACGGGCATCGTCAGCGCGTTGGGCCGGACCATCCCCTCGCCCGTGAAAGGCCGCCAAATCGAAGGCGTGATCCAGACCGACGCGGCGATCAATCCAGGCAACTCGGGGGGCCCCCTGCTCGACAGCGCCGGACGCATGATCGGCGTCAACACGCAGATCGTCAGCCCGTCCGGCGCGAGCGCCGGGATCGGCTTCGCCGTGCCCGTGGACGTGGTGAACCGCGTCGTTCCGCAGCTTGTCAGCCACGGCCGCATCATCCGCCCCTACCTTGGCGCGACGTACGTTCATGACAGCTTGGCGTGGCGGTGGGGCGTCAGAGGCGCGCTGGTGCTCGGCGTGGTCAAGGGCAGCCCGGCGGACACCGCCGGCCTTCGCGGAACGCGCCAGAGACGCGACAGGAGTTTCGACCTCGGGGACATCATCATCAAGGTCGGCAAGTACGAAGTCGCTTCAACCAACGACCTGTACTGGGCGCTCGAGCAATATGCGGTCGGCGACCAAGTCGCGGTGACGGTCATCCGCGAGAATGAACAGCGGACGGTACAGGTCACGCTGGAAGCGCCGCCGTAGGACTGACGGGCAGAGCGCTGCGAGGTTCGTCAAACGGGCTACGAACCCCGCGCCGTACTGTCGAGAACGAGGCCGCGAACGGCCCGACTGGAGTCTCGCAGCGTTCTGCCGGACGCAGCCCCCTTTGCAGCCGTTACGCGCCGGCTCCGACCCGCTCCGGTCCGGCGACGGCGCCGATGGAGGGAGGCTTGCCCGCCAACAGCTCGTCCAGCAGGCCGACGACGCGCGTCATCTCCGGTTTCGTGATGGCGGCATCTGCGCCAACCGCCAGGCATTTCTTGAGGTTCGTGTTGCTGACCAGCGAGCTGAACACGATGACCGGCAGGTACTTGAGTTGCGGATGCTCCTTGATCCGCTTGCACAGGTGCAGGCCGTCCATCTGGGGCATCTCGATGTCGGTCACCACGATGTCGAAGGGCCTCGCGCCCGGAACCGCGACCGACGCCTCCAGCAGGGCCCAGGCCTCGCTTCCGTTGCCGGTCACGGTGGTCTGCGTGTAACCGGACTGCACGATGTTGGTTCGGATAGCCTCGCGAATCGTCGGAGAGTCTTCGGCCAGGAGAACGTGTTGACTGGAGCGGCTGAAGCTGCCCGACTGCGCGAGTCCCGCCTGAACACGGTAGAGGTTCTGATCTCCGTTGATGTCGAACGTGATCTTCTCGAAGTCGATCAGCAGAACCAGTTTACCGTCCACGTCGCAGACCGACGTGATCACGGCGGACAGGTCATCCTGAACCCTGGGCATGGGCTGGACCTTGCTCCAGCTCATGCGGTAGATTCGATCCACGCTGTCCACCAAGAAACCGATCTGGAAATTGTTGAATTCCATCAAGATGACGTTTCGCTGGGCCGCCTTCGACGGCGTGCCTGGGGCGAAGTAGAGCTGCAAGTCCACCAAGGAGATGATGGAGTCGCGGAGCTTGAAAACACCGATGACGGCTGCATGCGTCATCGGAATTCGCACCAGCTTCACGTGGCCGATGACTTCGCGCACCTTGGCCACGTTCACGCCGTAGCGCGTCGGTCCCAGAGAAAAAACCAGCACCTCCAATTCGTTGGTGCCCGACTCCAGCAGGATTTCCTGCTTGTCCTCGCTCTCGGCCATGAAATGACTCCTGACCCGACCATCGACGGTTTCGTGAAGGCTTGGCTTCGCTTTATCGGTTCAGAGTCAACGAAGGCTTAGCTCGACTTCGTGCAGTCGTTTGCGGGCCCTCCGACGGTTACCGGAACCTCCCGCGATACTGCTCCGCGGGGTACTTGGCGGCGTTTTTGACGATCTTTCGCCGCACGGCCGTCGCCACGTCGATCTCCAAGGCGTTCGCGAAGGACAGGGCGAAGCAGAGCACGTCGGCGAGTTCCTCCTCTATTTGCGCCATCTCCTGCGGCGACCGGCCGAGGTCGCGGGCCTCGTCGAGCGTGAGCCATTGAAAATGCTCCATCAACTCGGCCGCCTCGATGGCGATCGCCATGGAGAGGTTCTTCGGATTGTGAAACTGGGCCCAATCGCGTTGATCGACGAACTGCCGCACCGCCTCACGGAGTTCGGAGATCGTCGTGGTCCGGTCTGACCCGGTGGTTTCGTCTGACATGAGCAAGGCCTCCCGCCGAGCCGGCGTCCGACAAGACCATACGGACAGCGCCGGCGCGCAGCGACCACGATAGCCGCTGCACCGAGCGGGCGAAAGCAAGCCCACGTGGTTCCGAACAGAGTCGCTCGGGCGCCTCCGAACAGACTGTATCGTTCTCGGCCGGAGGTTCGCGGCAGGACAAACGCGATTGACACGACGATCAGGATTGGTCGGCGCGGTGGCCGCCCAGCCAACGGCACAAGCCGGACAGTCCGACCGCAAGCGCGAGGAGGAGAACGTGATCGACGGTCCATCGCAGACGCGACAACGGGATGAACAGGATGGCGACCATCAGTTGGACGGCGAAAAGCCCCGCCAGCAGCGGTCGGAAGGCGAATCGATGGTGCGGAAGGATCATGGCGATCAGACCCAGCGGAACGAGGAATCGCGGCGAGACCCCCGGACGATGCGTCCGTCCAATCTCGATGAGCCAATAGCCCAGCAGCAGCGGCCGCAAACCAACGGCGACTGTCCAGACCAAGCGGCTTCTCGGCGAGGCGCCGCGCCGTCGCCCGTGACGGCCCAGCCAGACGGCGTAAACGAGGATGAGCAGCGGCAGCGTCGGCGACGTGGAGGCGATCGTCGGGGTGAGCCAGACGACGACCTTGCGGCCCGTATCGACGACGGTCCGGCCGGGATTCGACAAGACGAACTGCCAGCCGCGCCGGAACAGTTCGCGATCCGCGTCGCGCTCCGAGAAGCCGGCTTGGCGGAGGTGGTCGAACGCTTGGTAGTCGGCGCCGTCGCCGAGACCGGGCTGCTCGGCATAACGAGCGTTGTGCCCGAGGTAGAAATTGAGGCCGCTGGTCGAGGAGATCGCAAGCGCGCCGAGCGATTGGTGGTTGCGCCAAGCCCAGCCGGCGGTACAGGCCAGGGCCGGACCGCAGACCAGGGCTGCGACCAGAATGCGACGGCCTACTGAGGCGCCCGCCCGCAGAACGGCATCGATCGCGAAGGGCAGCAGGAGTAGGATCGCGTCGGGCCGCGTCAGGGCGGCCGCGCCGAGCAAGACGGAGACGGCGCACAGGCCGGCCAACCGGCGTCGAGACGCCCAAGCCGCCGCGTCGGAGCACGTGCAGAGCCGGATGTAGACGAGCAGGGCGAGCGTGGTCAAGAAGATGAGCAGGGTTTCGGAAAGGAACGACATCTGAAGGAAGCGATAGGGCGCATAGAGCGCGGCGACGGTCGCGGCGAAGAAGGCGGCGCGACTGTCCGCGAGGCGCTCCGCGATCAGGCCGATGATGATCGGCGTGAGGCCGGCGAGGATCGTCTGGAGCATCAGGGCGGCGTTTTGCCACAGCTCAGGCGATTGCGTTGCTCGCAGCGACGCCAACATCGCCGGATAGAGCGGCACGCGTTTGGCAACCTCGCCGGAAGGCAGACGCAATTGGCCCGACTCGACAAGCTGATCGGCGAGGGCGAGATACTCCTGCTCGTCAGGCGACGGCGGAACATCGGGATAGAGCAGGAAGAAGAAGACCGCCGCGGCTGCGGAGACCAGGCACGCGGGCAGAAGCCAACGGCGCGACGGCGCGCTCAGCGCGGGAGGGGAGAGGTCGGCACGCATAGGTGTATCGATCCGCCAGAAGCCTGGCGACCGGCGCTCTCGGGGGCGCCGGCAGCGGGATCACCCGTGAAAATCCAGGCGCACGGCGCTTCGTGGGCCAAACGCGATCGGTGCTCCAGCGCGGCGCCTCGGCGAGCGGCTACTTCCGCCCGGCGGCATCCAAGGCGTCCTTCAAGGACTCAACCTGGGCCTCTAACTGCTTGATCTGCTTGTGCATCTCCGGGAGCCGCTGTATCAGAGCAAACGATCGCATGGCGTCCTTGATGGCGATGGCCGGTTGTCCGGCGACGCGGGCCCCCCGCGGAACATCATTCATGACGCCGGCCATCGCGGCAAGCTGGGCATCGTCGCCGATCGTGAGATGCCCCGCGACGCCGACCTTGCCAGCCATGGTGACGTGCCGGCCGACCACGACCGAGCCGGCAATCCCGACCTGCGCGACGAACATGCAATCCTCGCCGATCTTGGCGCCGTGGCCGATGGCGATCAGGTTGCTGAACTTCGTGCCGGCCCCGATCACGGTCCGCCCGAGCGTGGCTCGATCGATCGTACAGTTCGCGCCGATCTCCACGTCGTCGCCGATCTCGACGACGCCGACCTGCGGAATCTTCTGCCATTTTCCCTTGACCGGGGCATAGCCGAGACCATCCTCGCCGATGACGCTGCCGGCATGAACCGTCACGCGATTGCCCAGGACGCAGCCGTCGTAGACGACGACGTTTGGGTAGAGAACGCAATCGTCGCCCAGACGGCAGCCGGCGGCGACGTAGCATCCGGGATAGAATACGGCGTTGCGGCCGATGACGACGTTCTCAGCAATCGTGACGCCGTGATGGATGGCGGCACCTTCGCCGATAACGGCCGTCGGATGAACCACCGCTCGTGCGTCGATGCCGACCGGCGGGTGCTTGCGGTAGCCGTGGATGCAAACGATGGCGACGGTCACGGCCGCGTAGGGGTCGGCCGTTCGGATGACGGTTAGTCCGTCCGGGATCGCCTGGTCCTGCGGAACGATGACGGCACCGGCCCGGGTCGTCGCCAGGGCCTTTTCGTACTTCATGTTGGCCAGGAAACTGATGTCCGTCGGGCCCGCATCCTCAAGGGTCGAGACGGCGGCGATCTCCCGATCGGCGTCGCCCTCCACGGTACAGGGCAATCCCTGCTGCGCGATCATTTCAACGAGTCCGCCGAGTCGGTAGGCCATGCGTTGCGGTCCTGAGGCACAGCGGCGGCCCCGACAGGCGAACGAAGCCTCGGCCGCGCCGGCTCAACATGTTAAGCCATCAGCCAAGGGGAGTACAACACGGCGCGGCGAAGACGGCCGATCCGCCGCGGCGGACCGGCCGCTACGCGCACACGCAAGCGTGAACGGTTCCCGTTTGTTCGTGAGCGGTCTATCCTGACCGGGAACCCGTGATCGGCGGATATTGACCGGCGGCGTGCTCGCGGCCGAGCCGGAGGTAGCTCTGCACGATCTGCGAGGCGTAG
>CAZERK010000075.1:0-1237 GCA_964514515.1 uncultured Planctomycetaceae bacterium | reverse complement strand
CTCCTGCGTCGTGTCGCGGACGATCCGGCCCGGCACGCCCATGACGAGCTTGCCGTCCGGGATGACGGTCCGCGGCGGGACCAGGGTACCGGCGGCGATCACACAGTCGTCCCCGATCTCGCAGTCGTCCAGCACGATCGCGCCGATGCCGATCAGCGAGCGACGGCCCACGCGCTTGCAATGCACGACGGCATGGTGGCCGATGGACGCCTCGTCGCCGATCTCCAACGGAACGCCCGTCCGACAATGCACCATCGAGCCGTCCTGGATGTTCACGCGTGCGCCGATTCGGATGGGTGCCACGTCGCCGCGGATGCAAACGAAATGCATGACCGTACATTGGTCGCCGAACACGACGTCGCCCGCCACGTAGGCCGTGGGGGCGATGTAGAAATTCCTGCCCATCGCGGCGTTCGAGTTTGAGTCCGTCGTCTGCGTCATGCCCGTCGATTGTACGTGCCACGCGATTGCCGGGCGAGCAGGTCACGGGGCGATTGTCGCGCGTCGATCGTGCCCTCAGGCAGGAGCGGGCAGGCGTGTTTGGGGAACGAAAAGAACGAAAAGGGGTCACTACTCATTATGGGAACGGAACCACACACGCGGCACTGATCTGAGGATTCCGATTCGGCAGACGTGGCGCGTTGAAGAGGCGTCCCGCTCCGCGAGCCCAGCTTGTATCGGACGAACCTATCGCGCAGGCCCGGCCGCAGAGCTACGAGCGCCCGGCGCGCCTATCGTCGATTGGGAGGGAAGACGATGGGCGGCGAGGAGCGGCCCGGCTTCGAAGGCCACACGCAGGAAGGCGCGCGGCATCCGAGCCGGCTGGACAAGGCGGCGAATCTCCGGATCTTCCACGAGATGATCAAGCACGAGGTCCAGGATCGGCCGCTGGGATGGCGGCGACGTCGGGAGTTCGTGCGATTCGCCCAACGCCTAGACATCGATCCGTTTCACGCCCGACTGCTGATTCGTGCGGTCGAGTACGAATGCGGGCACGCCGTGCCGGCCGCGATGGCCGAGGTCGAGATCGGCGTCGAGACGGCCTACGTCGCGCACGCGCCGACGGCCTCGCCCTTCCTGCGGTTCCTCCTGCTCCTGTTCGGAGCCAGCTTCATCGACGCGCTCGCGCTAAAAATCATCTTCGAACTGACGCGATAGCGAGTCTTACCCTCGCACGCGATATCTAAATCACCGTGCGCGATCGTGCGACGCAGTTGGTAGCGGCCGAGCTCCCGCT
>CAZERK010000074.1:0-10950 GCA_964514515.1 uncultured Planctomycetaceae bacterium | reverse complement strand
GCGGCGGGCGGAAGGCCGCGAGGTGGGCGCGAGGGCAGCCGGGGCTCCGCCGCGTGCGCGGCGGCCGGCAGACATGAGCGGCGGGCGCTGCGGCGCTGACTCGTGAGGCAATCGTCTTACCCTATCGACGTTTGGAACGGATGATGACAACGGCGACACAAGAATCAAAGACCATCGAGCACCTGAAGATCGCGGAACAATACGGCGCCCACAACTACCATCCGCTGCCCGTCATCATCGAGTCGGGCAAGGGCTGCTGGGTTACGGACGTCGACGGCAACCGCTATCTGGACATGCTGTCCGCCTATTCGGCGCTCAATTTCGGCTATTCCAACGAGCGTCTGATCGCCGCGGCCACCCAGCAGCTCAACACGGGGCCGCCGACCGCGCGGGCCTGCCACACCGACCAGCTCGGCCCGTTCTGCCCGGCGCGGTGCGAGCTGAGCGGGTACGAATCGGTCCTGCCGATGAACAGCGGCGCCGAGGCCGTCGAGACGGCCGTCAAGCTCGCCCGCAAATGGGGGTACATGAAGAAGGGCGGCGTCGAGCCGGGCAAGGCCGAGGTCATCTGCGCGGCGGGCAACTTCCACGGCCGCACCGTGACGGTCATCAGCTTCAGCACGGACCAGCAGTATCGCGAGGGCTTCGCGCCGTACACGCCCGGCTTCCCGCTCGTGCCGTACGGCGACGCGGCGGCGCTGGAGAAGGCCATCAACAAGAACACGGTGGCGTTCCTGGTCGAGCCGATCCAGGCGGAGAGCGGCATCCGCGTGCCTGCCGACGGCTATCTCAGGCAGGTTCGCGAGGTCTGCACGAAGCACCGCATCCTGTTCATCGCGGACGAGATTCAGACGGGCTTGTGCCGCACGGGCTATCGCTTCGCCTGGCAGCACGAGGGTCCGGACGCCAAGCCGGACGTGATGTGCCTCGGCAAGGCCCTGGGCGGCGGCGTCGTGCCGATCTCGGCCGTGACGGCCAATCGTCAGGTGATGGACGTTTTCCGGCCCGGCGATCACGGCTCGACGTTCGGCGGGAACCCGTTGGCGTGCGCGGTCGCCCGCGTGGCCATCGACATGGTGCAGCACGATGGGCTGGAGGTGCGGGCGACGGAGTTGGGCAGGCATTTCCGCTCGAAGCTGGAGGCCCTGAAGGCGCCGGCGGTCAAGGAAATCCGAGGGCGTGGCCTGTTGATCGGCGTGGATATCAAGCCCGGCTATCCGAAGGCCCGCTGGTTCTGCGAGAAATTCATGGCGGAGGGCATCCTGTGCAAGGATGCCCACGAGGACGTGATTCGTTTCGCGCCTCCGTTGGTCATCGAGAAGACGGACATCGATTGGGCCATGGAACGGATCGGCCCCGTGCTGACCTCGGCGACGCGGGCCTGAGCGTCGTCACGCGCGCCGCGGAGGTTTCTTCGGGATCGCCGCGTGCAGCGGCCGACGTGCCTCGGGGCGCGGAGAGCCTATACCGGCCTACGATTGTATGTAGCGTTCCCCGCGCGTGGGGATGGTCGACGCAAGACAGAGCGGGCAACCAATCGGCAATTGGCGTCGGCCACCCGCCACGTGCGGGCCGGCTCCGGGCCGATGCGACGCGCAAACGCGAGCCGCTTTAGGAAGGAAGAGAGAGGATGTATGGCGACTGAGTCAAACCCGATCAACGTGATTATCATGGGCGCGGCCGGGCGCGACTTTCACAATTTCAACTGCTGCTATCGAGAGGATCCGCGCTATCGCGTGGTTGCCTTCACCGCGACGCAAATCCCGAACATCGACGGCCGGACCTATCCGTCCGCGCTGGCGGGGAAGCTGTATCCCGCCGGCATCCCGATCCATGCAGAGGCGGAGTTGGAGTCTCTCATCGCCCAGCACAAGGTCGAGCTGGTCGCGTTCAGTTATTCCGATGTGCCGCATGCCTACGTGATGCACCAGGCCTCTCGCGTCAACGCGGCCGGCGCGAACTTCCAATTGATCGGCAGCGAGCAGACGATGCTGCGGTCCAAGAAGCCCGTCATCGCGGTGTGCGCCGTGCGAACGGGGTGCGGCAAGAGCCAGACGACGCGCAAGGTTGCCAGCGTGCTGAAGGCGATGGGCAAGAAGGTAGCCGTCGTTCGGCATCCGATGCCCTACGGCGATCTGGTTCGTCAGGCGTGCCAGCGCTTCGGCGAAATCGCCGACATGGATCGGCACGAATGCACGATCGAGGAGCGCGAGGAGTACGAGTTGCACATCCAGGGCGGCAACCTGCTCTTCGCGGGCGTCGACTATCATCAGATCCTCGCGGCGGCGGAGAAGGAAGCGGACGTCATCCTCTGGGACGGCGGCAACTACGACCTGTCCTTCTTCAAGCCGGATTTTCTCATCGTCGTGGCGGACCCGCATCGCGCCGGGCACGAGGTCGCCTACTACCCGGGCGAGACGAACTTCCGCATGGCGGACCTGATTCTGATCAACAAGGTCAATACGGCGGCGGAGGCGGACATCCAGATCATCGAAGCCAGCGCCCGACGGCTGAACGCGCGAGCGAAGGTCGTTCGAGCCGACTCGGCGATCGCCGTGGACAAACCCGAGCAGGTCAATGGCAAGAAGGTGCTCGTCGTCGAGGACGGACCCACGCTGACGCACGGCGAGATGCGGTACGGCGCCGGTCACGTGGCGGCACGGCAATTCGGGGCAGGCTCGATTGTTGATCCGCGGCCGTATGCGGCCGGCTCGATCAAGCGCGTCTTCGAGAAGTACAACCATCTGACCGACATCCTGCCGGCGATGGGGTACGGCAAGCAGCAGATCGCCGACCTGGAGGCGTCGATCAACGCGACGCCGTGCGACGTCGTGCTGATCGGTACGCCGATCGACCTGGCCCGATTGGTGAAGCTCAACAAGCCTGCCGTGCGGGTCAGCTACGAGTTGGACGGCGCCGGCTCGCGTGCGGTCGAGGCGTTGGTTCGCAGCAACGCGAAGTTGCGATGACGGGGCTCGCGGCCATCCCGGCTTCGCGGAGCAGCCGAACGGGCTCCTTTGCAGACGGCTTCTGGAGAACAAGCCCATGCCAAGTTCGCTTGAGGGTCGAAGCCTGGTATCCATGAAGGACCTGTCCATGGACGAGCTGCGTCTCGTGCTCGACAAGGCCACGGCGGTGAAACGGGCGCCGGCGGAGTTCCGAACGAAGCTGGCCGGCAAGACCCTCGCCATGATCTTCCAGAAGCCGTCGCTTCGGACGCGCGTCTCGTTCGAGGCCGGCATGACTCGGCTGGGCGGGCACGCGATCTATCTGGCGCCTGCCGACATCAGCCTGGGCAAGCGAGAAACGACCGAGGACATCGCGATCGTGCTGTCGCGCTACGTCGACATCATCATGGCCCGCGTCTTCGGCCATAACATCGTCGAGGACATGGCTCGGCACGCGACCGTGCCCGTGATCAACGGCCTGTCGGATCATGAGCATCCGTGTCAAATCCTGGCCGACCTGCTGACGATCCTCGAACGCAGGGGGCGGCTGGCGGGGTTGGATTTCGTTTATAGCGGGGACGGCAACAACGTGGCGCATTCGCTGATCTTCGGGGGCGCCCTGTCCGGGATGAACGTCACGATCGTGACGCCGCCCGGCTATGAGCCGAAGGCCGAGGTGGTCGAGGACGCTCAGGCGATCGCCTCCGGGACAGGCGCGAAAATCAAGGTGTCGAACAACTTGGCGGACTCCGTGCGCGGGGCGGACGTGATCTATACGGACGTCTGGGCCAGCATGGGGCAGGAGGAGGACGCGGAGAACCGCCGCCGGTTCTTCATGCCGTACCAGGTCAACGAGAAGCTGCTCGCCACGGCGGACCCCGAATGCGTCGTCCTGCATTGCCTGCCCGCGCACTACGGCGAGGAAATCACCTACGAGGTCTCGCGGACGAAGAACTCGGCGATCTTCGATCAGGCCGAGAACCGCATGCACGCTCAGAACGCCTTGATGCTGCTGCTCATGGGCGACTGATGACGAGGCGCGCTGGAGCGGGACGTCCTTGGTGACAGATGATGCTTCACGGCTGCCGATAGCGCCCCTTCGTTTGAGACGCAGCTTGCAGCGCGGGTGACGACGTGCCGGTTGTGCAACGCCGCCGCCATCGCAGCGTTGATCTGACGCAACAATCCCTACGACTGTCTCATCTTCCAACGCCTCCCATCATCTTGAAGTAGCGGCTTCGTGTTCGTGGCGGGTCATGCGGTCCTGCGGCGGCGGGGCCGCGCTTATCGGGCAGGGCCTGCCCGCCGTCGGGGGACAACGTTCGTTACGGGTTGCCGTCGGCGTCGGCGGGGACCGATCGCGCCTCGCCCAGGAGCGCGGGCACGAGGCTTGCACGTCTTCCCGGCGGAGCGAGGGTCACAAGCGAGGGGAAGAGGGAGCGAGCGATGTGGTGGGGACGAAGCGGTCGAACCGGCATTATCCTTGTCCTGCTGGCGATCGGGTTGACCTCGGGTTGTTCGGCCGCCCGTCCCCATGACATCGACGGCCTGTCGCAAGGCAATTTGCTCTTCAGCGGCGATGACGGCGCCGACCTGTTGGCGACGCGAATCGGGCGGAGCGACTGGCCGGCGACCTTCGGCCGAACGGAAGGCGCGGAGCGCACCGTCTTCATCGAGTTCTATCGAGACTTCCAGGGACACAACTTCCTCGAGCGCAACAATCCTCGCCGAGTCTTTCGCAGCTACCGCGTCGGCTCGCAGTCTCGTTGAGGCGTGCCGGCACCCGCAACGCTCAGCTTGGGCGAGATATCCCAGGGACAACCAGGCCTTCTGATCTGACCGTGACCGACGGCCATGCTCTTCCTGGTCGGCGTTCCACGGCAGGCTTGAACCGGGACCTGTTCCTCGGGCAGAATGCGCCTATGTCGCCAACCGAGGACTTCGTTGCCGAGCCCATCCAGCCCGACCGTGGGACAGGAGATGCCGCGGCCATGGCACGGGGACAGCCCGGTTTGCCGGCCGGTTTCACGTGGAGGGGCCGGCATTATGCTGTCGCCGAGTTGCTCGAATCGTGGAAACAGAGCGAGCCGTGCGACCACGGCAGCGGCGAACGGTACTACCGCAAGCAGTTCTTTCGCGTCCGCACGGGCGGCGGCGAGGTCATGACCTTGTATGCCGTGCGCCACGTGAAGCAAGGCGAGAGCGCTCGCAGGCGATGGTGGCTGTACTCGGTCGGCCTGTCCGATTGAGACGCGAGGGCGTCCTCCCAGACAGAGACAGATCCCGGGAGCGATTCTTGAGACAGCCGGCGGGACGCCGTTGATCAGCCATCGTTTGCAGCGGCGTCGGGCGCAGCATCCTCTGGACCGGGGACCTCCTTCAACAGGTAGAGCTCGCCGACGCGTTTCCATCGCGCGGCGGCGACGCACGTGGTCGGACGGTCGCGATCGCGCGGGACCAGCACGACGGGCCGGCCCTGCATCAGGTACAGGCGCATGAGCGTTTCGCGGTCGTCCACGATCGCGGGCGCGGCCTTGCCTTCGATGTGCATGACGGTGACGGAGGCAGGCGCTTGGCCGACGGCTTGGGCGTACCTGAGGGCGAAGGAGATCATGTCGTCCTCGTAGAAGATGAGCCCGTCGCGGCCGGCCAGCTTGAACGCTTCGTGGTTGAGCTGCTCTGCGTAGCCCTTGCCGACACCCCAAGGAACCAGGAACGCCTGATAGCCGTCGCGGTAGGGCTTGTTGCCGACGAGCGTTTTGATTGCCCCGCGCGAGGAAAGGATCGCGGCGCTGCCCGCATAGACCAGCGGCGTCCAGAGGACGGTCGCCGCCGTCAGGACAAGGACGGCTCGCTGCCTTCGCGATGCTGTTTGCGGCTGTCGGCTGGCGAGGTTTGCCGTCATGCCGGGCGACGGCTCGCGGTCGTCTTGGGCTGCCGGCTCCGGAGAGCGAGGAGGGTTCGTCGCTCTTGATTCGTGTGTGCTTGGGCTGCGCGAGAGCACGTTCCGGCGCAGAACGTGGGCGAGTCCCAGGCCGGCGAAAAGCGCCAGCAGGCCGTACACGGGAAAGAAGAAGCTGTACTGGTCACGGATCGAGTAGCGAAAGACGAACAGCGCGTACAGGGCCAGCTCGAACTTGACGGCTCGCGTGAAGAGCTTCGGTTGTTCGAGCCTCGCGAAGAGCGCGATGATCGCCAGCGGCAGCGCCAGCCCCGGGAAGTTGTAGAGCACGAAACCGGCGGACAACAGCAGCGTACGAGCCGTCAGATGGGCGTTGAGCACATCGTGAGCGTAGCGGCCGAAGAAAGCCGAACTGAGCGTGCCGGACCAGTCAGCGGTCTGCAGACCCGTGCTGATGACGACTGACGAGTAGGGCAGCGTACCGACCAGCCAGAGCAGAGCGGCCGCCGCCCATCCGCGAGGCGACAGATGCCGCCTCCGAACGGCGAGCAGGAGGACGACGCAATCGACGGGCGTCGCGAGCGTCGCCAGGAGATGGTTGGCAATGCCGAGCCCGTTGAACAGGGCCAGAAGGACCAGGAAACGCCCTCGCGACGTCCTGGCGTAGCACGCCAGGCAGAGCCATTCCGCGGTGAGCAGCGCCCCGACGATGGCGTAGGACTCGGTATGCGTGGCATGCTGCCAGAACGTGTGCGACAACATGAAGGCCGCGGAAGCAATCGCCGCCGCTGCGAAACTGCGCGTCAGTAGCAGAAGCACGGCTGCCAGATTGGCGACTGCGATGGCCCCGGCAAGACTGCTGACGAGCGTGATGGCCAACGCCGGCTCAAACGGAGCGAGCCGGATGGCGGCACGACCGAGGTCGTACTGGAGCGGGTGCATCAAGGCCAGCCCCAGCGGGTGCTGGAACTCGCCCGTGACGATGCGGAGCTGCTGCCAGCCGGAGTCCTGCCATTGCACGCCACGATCGGCCGTCGCGGCGTATAGTCCGAAGGCGACGCAGAACGCGAACGCCCAGAGCACAACGCCGCGTCGCCGATCGATGCTGTTGGACGTCGCCAAGGCCACAGTCGCGGGAGACGCGGTTCTGCCGGCGGTCGCCGTTGATCCTGGCGCGGTGCTGGCGGACGCCGGGAACGGGTTTGGCATTGGGGGGGGCCTACTTCTGGGTTGCGAGCCCGCGCTCGCCTTTGGCTCGCGGCTAAACAAAGCTGTCGCGAGCCGCTTCTAGTCCTCGGCTGAACGGAGCCGGGGGACGCGGTTCCCGTGCAGGCGAGCCCGCGCTTGCCTTTGGCTCGCGGCTAAACAACGTCGGCGAGAGCTGCTCATGGCTCGCGGCTAAACAAGAACGGCTTGGCTAGACCTGCACGCCGCGCTCGGCCAGCAAGAGTTTGAGCTTTGGGATCGACATCGAATCGCCAAGGTTCGCCGCCGGGAAACGCACGCCAAATTCCTGTTCCAACGCCCCGATCAGATTGATGTGATTCAGCGAGTCCCACGTATCGACGGTTTCCGACGACAAGTCGTCCGTCACGCGTTCCTGCGGAATCCCCAAGATCGTAGCGACAATCTCGCACAATCGGGCTTGCGCGTCCATCTATGCGGTTTCCGTCCCCGGCTCGACAACGCGAACGTCCAGCCAGTCCGGCATCATGGTATCGGCCTTGTTCAAGTCCAGCGCCCAGATGGACGGAGAACGGTCCAGTTCGGCCGCCTGCGTCCTTTGCTCCTCACGAAATCCCACGTCGGTGTAGAAACCGGCGAACGGCTTGTTCTTGACCGTTGGAACGAACTCGGCGACGAGCCGTTGGATGCCGGCCGCCTTGGCCCGTTTGCCGAGCCAGGCGACGAAGGCCTGCTCGACGGTGCGCCCGAGGATACGGCAACTCATCAGCAGTATGTGCAGCCGCCATTCTCCCGGCATTCGACGGACGACGGCCAAACCGACGACGCCATTGTCTCCAAAGCGATCCGCCAAGGCAAGCGTCAGCACGCTCGCGTCCGTCGCAGCCATGAACTGACGGATGTCATCCTCGCTGCACCGGATCGTGTGCATGTTGAACTGGTTCGTGCGCTGCGTCATCTGCGCCGCTCGCGCGACGTGCGCAGGATGGTCGACGAAGATCGTCAGGCGCATTTGAAGTTGCCGGTAGAAGGTCGGCATGTCGACGGCCGTCTGGGCCAACTCGCGCCGTCCGACCTCCGCCTTGTACAGTTTGCCGCGCCGGCGGTCTTCTTCCGATATCGCCCATTGGTCGAAGCAGTCCAAGGCGTCGACGATGCCCGCATAGAGAGCCGGTTCCGCCGGCAGGTGCACGGTCAGCACCTCGGGCAGGGCTTGGCGCATCAGCTCGCATTCGACGGCGCTGTCGTCGATGAAGACGAAGCTGTCGATGCCCAGGTTCAGGTCCTCGGCCATCCGTCGCAGGTTGGCGGGCTTCGGGTCCCAATTGACCCGCACAGCCGAGAAATGCTCGCTCCTCAGCACCATGTCGGGATGATTGCCCAAGACCTCGTCGATGTAGGAAGGCTCGTTCTTGCTCGCCAGGCAGAGGACGATGCCGCGATGGTGCAGCTCCAACAGACGCTTCTGAAGGGCGACGTAGGCGCTGCCGGGGTAGTCGTGTCCCAGGGCGATTCCGTCGACGCCCACGTCGCCGACGACGCCTCCCCAAAGCGTGTTGTCCGCATCCAGGACGATCACCTTCTTGGTCAGGCCGTAGAGCGGCCGCAGGTGCCGGACGTAGAAGCCGGCCACGGGCCAGTAGTTCTGCGGCGAGACGGCGATGCGGCCGTAGAGGGCCGTTCGGGCGTCCTGCCAATTCAGTCGGCCGTGGCGGGCGACCAGCGCGTCGTAGTCCAGGACGCGAACGTTGGCGAGAGACGCGGCCAGTTCCGCGAGTCGCTGATTGGCCCGGGCGATGGTCGCGGCCTGGGACGGGTCCGATTGTCCGTCGGCCGGCCCCAACGACAGCACGGGCGGCTGCTCGTAGTTCTGGATCAGCACGTGCGCGGAGGATCGCTGCCGAAACGACTGCAACGCAGAACGCAGTCGGGCGATCCAGTCGTCGACGAGTTCAACGGCTTGGCTGCTCGTCAGGCCGTTGAACGCCTCGTAGAGGGCCGGGCAGACGTCCTGCAACCGTATCGCCAGGATGACGGCCTCGGGGGCGAACCGCGACAAGCCCGACGCTGCGTCAATCAATTCCTGCTCGAATTGGCCGAACGGCCCCACGTACACGTCAAGCCCGAATCCTGCGCGCAGGCCCTGCAACTCCAGGGCCGACTTGATCGGATCGAACGTGCAGGAACTCAGGCACGCGAGGCGAAGGTCGACGCGGGCCAGCGCGGACCGTAACTCGGGCAGCTTGACCGCCGCGCGAGCGATCTTGAGCAGGGTCGGTTGGGCATCGACCTCCGCCAGGTAGGCGTTTGCCGCAATCCGGCCGAGTTCCGTCGAGTCTTCCGGCTTACTGGTCATCGCATCTTCTCAGGGGGGTCCTCTCATGCCTCTGATCGCGCGTCTGCTGGCCGCTTTGTGCCGAGACCGCCGTCGTTGCCGCCCGGCGAGCACCGGGTAGCCGCCGCCGCGATCTCTGCCTCGCCTCCATTAGAAAGGGCATGAGGGTGCGGGGCAAACGCGCCAGAACGGCGATCCGACGCCGATCGCCGACGACGCGGCTCTCTGATTATCGAGTCGGGGATTGGCCGGCCTCGACATGCACTTGAATCGCTTCTGGTATGCAAACCACGAGCTTGAAGGGCGGGCTGCCGCGACCGGCTCCCGTAGGGGTCGTCTGAAGGGGCGATTACAGCCCTCCTTGCGTGCTCACGACAGGCAGAAGGAGGCGCTGGACCGCTCCACAGCGGGCTTGACAGCTCGAGGCCGTGCCGCTAAAGGAAGCGGTCTGTTGCCCTCGGCTACGGGCACGGCTGGCAGCAGCCCGTGGTGGGAGTACCGCAACGCCTTCGTCTGTCGCTGCCTGGGCTCTGCCGGGGCGGTTCAGACGGGTTGAGTTGGTCTCTCGCTGCAGGTTGCTAGGGAAACTCATCGCTTGGACTGACAAGAGGAGCGACACGCTATGCTCGGAACCTTACTCATGCTGGCTCAGGAAACGGCGTCAGAGCCCAATGCGCTTTTCAATCTCCGCAATCTCATTTTGGCCGCCTGCGTTGTTGTGCTCTTGGTCGTGCTGAAGGTCTATCGCAACAAGAAGATGGGCTGACCGAGTAGCCGACAGTCGCCAGTTGCGTTCGTCCGGGTGGGAACGCTGTCTTTGAGGTGACGGCGACGTTGGGGTCTTTCACGCGGAGGCGCCGCCTTGCGGGTGGCATCCGTCACCGCCTTTCTCATGCTCGAAGCCGTCGAGCGGGCAGGCGTTGCAGCGTGCGCGCTTCCGGCAATGTTGCTTGCCCACCGCAACCAGCAGCGCGTGATATTCGTTGTACAACTGGGCGTTGCAGGGCAGGCAGTCCTCGAAGAGCGCCTTCAGTCGTTCATATCCGACGTCCGGTTCGATGAGACCGTGCCGGGACATGATCCGCGCCGTGTAGGCGTCCACGACAAAGGTCGGCCGATCGACCGCGTAGAGGATGATCGAGTCCGCGGTCTCCCGGCCGATGCCGTTGACGCTGAGCAGTTGCGTCCGCAACTTGCGAAGCGGTACGCCACGGAGCCGGGCTAGGTCGCCGTCGTATTCCCGCCACAACCACCGGACGAAGTTCTTCAGCCGCTCGGCCTTGACGCGGTAGGTGCCTGCCGGGCGGATGAGCGAGGCCAGCTTGCTCGTTGTTACGTCGCGCAGCGCTCGCCAGTCGATGAGCCCCGCCTCCCAAAGCTGGGCGATCGCGGCTTCCACGTTTCGCCAGTTCGTGTTCTGGACGAGGATCGCACCGATCACGACCTCGGTCGGCGATCGTGCGGGCCACCAATGCTGCGGCCCGTAGGCGCGGTACATCGCCTCGAAGAGCCTGCGGAGGATCCGTGCCGTCGGCACGTCAGCCGTTGCTGCCGGGCGGTTGTCTTCTGGCCAGACGATC
>CAZERK010000073.1:0-11001 GCA_964514515.1 uncultured Planctomycetaceae bacterium | reverse complement strand
CGAAGCCGAAGATCTTGTCCTGCTGAACGCCGCGCTCGACGGCAAGCTGGACAAGGTGTCGTACCGCAAGGACAAGATCTTCGGCTTCGAGGTCCCGACGAACTGCCCCGACGTGCCGGAAGACGTGCTCGACCCGTCCGCCGCCTGGGCCGACAAGGAAGACTACTGGAAGACCTACGACGGCCTCGCCTCACGCTACATCGAGAACTTCAAGCTCTACACCGACGGCTGCGCTCCCGAAGTCATGGCCGCCGGCCCGAAGCGACTCAAGAACCTGTAACGTCGCGGCTCTGATTGGCCCGCACCAGCGGGACTCGCCCCGGCATGCTCATCCTGCGCCACGGGCAGGATGCGTCCCTTCGGATGAGGATGGATTAGCGGCGGTCGGACTTGAACCGACGACCCAGGGCTTATGAATCCCTTGCTCTGCCAACTGAGCTACGCCGCTTCCGGACGGCTGCTCGGCCGACCGGGCTCGCCCCGTCATCGAGCGCCCAGCCGGCTCGCAACCGCCTTGCTGATGATAGTAAACCAGCCCGTTGCACGCCTGTCAAACGGATGTCCTGACGGCCCATCGGCCCGCACCGACCGCATCCAGGGCCGACAACGACCGGCAGGGATTCTCACGGCGCTAGGTGCGAGAGTCCCGATGTGCATCGGGACTTGCACCCGCCATGTCCGTGGATCGGGTCGCCTTCCTGTTTGATGTTCTCGCGCGGGCGACTCGCGGTTGCGGCGCTATTCAGCGAAGACGGCGCGTTGTCGTATAGTATGATTGCGACGGGAGTCGTTCTCGCGCGAGGTTCCCGCCTCGCGTGAGAACGATATTCCCGTCCCGTGCGTGGCAACGCCAGAACGGATTCGCGCGCCTGGATTTCCGTACAGGAGTCGGAATGCGCGTCGGCGAAGGCGCGGACGCCGCGCTGACGAACGGAGAGAGCTGGGTCGATGGCGGCGGTGACGGTCCAGAACGTGGTGAAGTCCTACGCCGGGCAGGTCGTGCTCGACGGCGTGACGCTCGATTTGCACAAGGGCGAGAAGGTCGGGCTCGTCGGGGCGAACGGCTGTGGCAAGACCACGCTGTTCAGGCTGATCGTCGGCCTGGAGCCGCCCGACAGCGGTACCATCACGACGTCGCGCGGCATGTCGGTCGGCTATCTGCCGCAGGAGCCGGACTTGCCGTCGGACGCCCCGTTGATCGAAGCCGTCGGCGAGGCGTTTGCGGAGCATCGGCGGACCGAGGAGGAACTCCGCCGTCTGTCCAGCCAGATCGCGGAAGCCCACGGCACGCCGGAGGAGCCGAGCCTCCTCGCACGCTATGACCGTCTGCACGCCCAGTTCGAGGCTGGCGGCGGCTACGGCTACGAGGTTCGCATGCGAGAGGTCCTCGGCGGCGTGGGCTTTCATCCGGACGACTACCGCAAGCCGGTCAGCGTGCTGTCGGGCGGCGAGAAGTGCCGGGCGGCGCTGGCGAAGCTGCTGCTGGAGAGCAGCGACCTGCTGCTCCTCGACGAGCCGACCAACCACCTGGACATCGATGCCACGCGATGGCTGGAGAAGTATCTCGCGGGGCACCACGGCGGGGCCGTCATCATCTCGCACGACCGCTACCTGCTCGACCGCGTGGTCGGCAAGATCATCGAGGTCGAGGACCATCGGACGGCCGTCTATCCCACGAACTACACGGGCTATGCGGAGGCCAAACGCGTGCGGCAGCTCCAGGCCGTGCGCGAGTACGAGAAGCAGCGGGCCTGGCTCGTTCATCAACGCGACTATATCAACCGGGTCCGCTTCGCGAAGGACTCCGCCAAGCAGGCCCGCGGGCGGCAGAAGTACCTCGACCGGATGGTGGCCGACGGCAAGATCCTCGAACGCCCGAAAGGGCCGAACGCGAAGATGGCCCTGCGCTTTCCAACGCCCGACCACGGCGGCGACATGATCGTCCGCTGTGAAGGCGCGGCCAAGGGGTTCGACGGAACCCGGCTGATCGAGAACCTGGATTTCGAGATGCAGCGCGGAGAGAAGGTCGGCATCATCGGTCCCAACGGCGTCGGCAAGACGACGCTGCTGCGGATGCTGCTCCGCCAAATCCCGCCGGACTCGGGACAGGTCCGCCTATTTGAGAATCTCACGGTCGGCTACTACGACCAGGAACACCGCGACCTGGAGCCGAAGCTGACCATCCTCGAAGCCATCCGCCAGGTACGGCCGTCTGCCAGCGAAGCGGAGGCCCGATCCTACTGCGCCCTTTTCCTGTTTCGTGGCGACGATGTGTTCAAGCGGGTCGACGGTTTGTCCGGCGGCGAGCAGTCACGCGTGCTGCTGGCCCGGCTCGTCTGGACAAACCCCAACGTGCTTGTCATGGACGAGCCCACGAATCATCTTGACATCCCCGGCCGCGAGGCGCTCGAGGAGGCCCTGCGTCTTTATCCCGGCTCCGTCCTCATGGTCAGCCACGACCGGTACTTCCTGGACCGCGTCGTTGACCGCCTGCTCGTGTTGGCGCGGCGGGGCGAGCACGAGATCGTTGCCGGCAACTGGTCGGCTTACGCCGAGTTGCTTGCCCGCCGCGAAACGGCCGCCGAGGAAGAGGTCCGCTGCCTTGCCGAGCAACGCCGCCTGGATGAACGCCAGACCAACCGGGCTTCTCCCAAGCGCAAGTCGCGGTCCAAATATCGTCTTCAGGCAATTGAGGACCTGGAGGCGCAGATTATCGGCGCCGAGGACCGGCTCAAGGAACTGGAGGCGGCTTTCGGCGATCCCGCCGTCATGCGACAACCGGCCGAGGCGGTTCGCCTACGAGAAGAATATGACAGCCTGCGGCAGCGCCTCGCATCGCTCAACGAGGCTTGGGAGGCGGCGGTCGAAGCGCACGACGCCTGACCGCACGACGCAGAAATCGGATGAATGCGCGGCGGCCCCTTTCCAGTCCCACGGGCGTCCCATAACCAGATCATAAGCCTCTGGAGTCGTGTGATCCCGTTCTTCTCGCTCTCACCGGGCATCTGCTCTGAGTCTTCGCCCTCGATTCGCAAGATTCGCGCGGCGTCAGGAATCGCGGCATCTGCGAATTCGGACGCTTCCGCGAGGCATGTTTTCACGGTCTCGGAGGCTTGAATCCGGGGGTTCGTTCTGGTATCCTCACATAGGATTGCCATATATGTGGGGACGCGTAGGAGGCGTGAGAGACGCTGAGTCTCCTGGAGGGCCCCATCTCAAAGAGTGTCTCTGGGCACGGGGAAGATGCGTTCAGACCTATCAGATTCGCACAATCAGATGACGTTCATGGGGGCGTGCGGTTGTTGCGTCGAACGGTAGCTGCCGCGCGAATCGTGAACGCAGTCTGTCGCCGTATGCGTATGTGTTTGATGGCTGTCGTGGTCTTTTACTAGAGGAAGTGTGAGGGGACAGCGAACGCGACTTCGCTGTGCCTCGGGTGGACCCAAACGTGGGACGCAATGGAAGTCGTAGGAACAGGAGGTAATGGTATGAAGAGAGCAATGGTAATGGTTTGCGCCGTACTCTTTTGTACGGGCATGGTTCTGGCCAGTGGGCCGACCCCAGCGGGGCTCACATCGGCCGAGGCACAGGCTTCTGCTAATGCCGTGAACACGCCGTCTGCGAAGGCGGTTCCGGCCGTTGAGCAGAGCCGAATTTCGGTGACCGCCCTTGACCAGGCGCCCGCCGTGAAGCCGGCGGCTGTCCCTGTCAAGCACAAGGTGCTGGAAGGCGCTCGCCAGGGCGGCGACACCTGCGCGACCGCGACCGTGATTGGGGCGCTGCCCTACTCGGACATCGGCACCACGATTGGGTACGCGAATGACTACGATGCGGTCTGCCCGTACACTGGCTCGACTGCGCCGGACGTCGCGTACGTCTTCGAGCCGGCCGAGGACCTGCTGGTGGACCTCACGCTGTGCATCGACATCAGCGACTACGACACGAAGCTGTACGTCTTCGCGGACCAGTGCATCACGGGCACGCACGTTGCGTGCAACGACGACTCGTGCCACTCGCCGTACTATTCGTCCAACTACCAGTCGCAGATACTGGATGTCGTGATGTATGCCGGCACGACGTACTACATCATCGTCGACGGGTACAGCGCGTACTCCGGCAACTACCAGTTGGACGTGACGGGCGAACCGTTCGGCGGCGGCCCGGAGAACGACAACTGCCAGGACGCGATTCCGGTCACGGTCGTCCCCGGCACCCCGGTGACGGTCTATGGCGACAACACGGGCTGCACGGTGGACTGCTCGGCGTTGGGCGGCGGGCCGGAGGTCTGGTACGTCGTCACCACGTACGAGACGATGAATCTCTCGGTGGCCTATTGCGGCACTTCGCCGGCCTTCGGCAACGCCTACATCGTTTTCGACACGGTGTGCCCCTGCTCGGGGACGTGGGTGTTTGCCAGCGAATGGAATCAGACGGACTGCGGTGATGGGAACTGGACGCTGATTTGGAACGGTCTGCCGGCCGGCACCTACTACTGGCCGGTGTTGACCGAGTCCGGCTCCTCGGGTCCCTTCACGGTGACGTTCGACGCATACGTCCCGCCGCCGCCGCCGCCCGGTCTGGACTGCCCGCCTGTGGACACGATGTTCGGGCAGCCTTCGCCGGATGCAAACAACTGGATGTCGGCGAGCACCAGCGCCAGCCAGTTCCCGTACTGGGTGTTTGACGACTACACGGTGGATGAGCCGATCGCGGACATCCATTGGTGGGGTCTCAGCGGCCTGTGGAACGGCGGCTGGTATATGTGCGACCCGGCGGGCATGACGTTCCAGATTCGGTTCTACGCGGACGTCGCGGGATATCCCGACTTCGCGAACCCGGTCTGCACGTATAACGTCACGCCGACGATCGCAGATAGCTTCCCGGGCTACGGCTCGTGGACCAACTACCGCTTCGAGGTGCCGCAGCTCATTCCGTGCTGCCTCCTGACGAGCGGCTGGGTTTCGATCCAGAGCACGGGCAGCACCAACGGCTGCGTGTTCCTGTGGATGGCCTCCGCCAGCGGTGGCAATGGGTGGCAATATAACGGCTCCGCCTGGACGGCGACGGGCTACAACTTTGCCATGTGCTTGACCCGCGGGGAGTGCGAGGATGTCTATGGCGCCTGCTGCTTGGATTATGAGCAGCTTCCGATCTGCGGCGACCTGAACAACGACTTCTGCCTCTTCGAGGAAGATTTCTGGGCGTTCGTGGATGCGTTCGGCACCTGCGTGGGCGATCCCAAGTACAACGCCGCGGCGGACTTCGACGGTGATGAGTGCATCACCCTCGTGGACTACCAGGCGTGGCTCGCTTGCTGGTTCCAGTATGGCAACACGTGCGGCGGCTACGGCCTCTGCATCGACGACGTTGAGGCGCTCGAGTGCATCGGCATGGGCGGCCGCTTCGTGATGGACACGCTGTGCGCGGATCTCGATCCGCCGTGCGGCGAGTTGATCGGCGCCTGCTGCAACTACGGCGGTCTGGGCATCTGCGAGTACACGACGTGGTACGTCTGCACCGGCCCGGACATGATCTGGCTTGGACCGAACTCGAGCTGCAACAGTTGCCCGTGCTACGTGCAGTGCGAGCCCGATGAGGGTGAGCCGATCTGCGGCAACGAGTACGACGACACGTACAACGGCGGCTGCAACTCCAGCCCGCCGATCTTCCAGCCGATCGCTTGCGATCAGACGATCTGCGGCACGAGCGGGACCTACCTGTTCGGCGGCAGCAGCTATCGCGACACCGATTGGTTCGAGATCACGACGACCGGGTACAGCGACCTCTACTGGACGGTCGAGGCCGAGTTCCCGCTCCAGATCTTCGTCATCAAGGGCGCCGGCCCCGGCGACTGCTCCAGCTACACGATCGTCGGCAGCCTGTCGGGCGGCGAGTGTGAGCAGATCACGCTCGACACCTATGAGAACGAGCCCGGCACCTATTGGTTCTGGGTCGGACCGAGCGTGTTCACGGGCGTGCCTTGCGGCGCTCGCTACCAGGCGACGCTGACGTGCGTGCCGGTCGAGATTCGCGGCGCCTGCTGCGATGATTCGATCCCGTACTGCGAAGAAAACGTGCTGTTCGAGAATTGCACCGGTCGATTCGCTCGCGACACGGCGTGCGACGACATGATGCCCCCGTGCGGCGGCTGCCCCGAGGACACGTTGCTGGTCGAGATCCTTCTGGACACCTACCCGGGCGAAACGACCTGGGATGTGAAGGATCTGGGCGGCAACATTGTCTGCTCGGGCGGCCCGTACACAACGCCGAGCACGCTGGTCTACGGGGTCTGCTGCCTCGATGCGGACGAATGCTACATCTTTACGATCTATGACTCGTATGGTGACGGCATTTACAGTCCCGGCTACTGGGTCATCTACCTCAACGACGAGTTCGTCGCTGAGGGCGGCGGCAGCTTCTATCAACAGTCGTCCGAACCGTTCGGCGGCGGCTGCGGCTCGCTTGAGGGCCGATGCTGCTACGGCGATCCGGTCATGTGCGCCGACGTCACCCAAGACGCATGCGACGTCCTGGGCGGCACGTGGACCTACGGCCTGAACTGCACGGACAATCCGTGCCCGACGGGCTGCACCCACACGCTCGAGGCGTGGGACGACTACGGCGACGGCTGGAACGGCGGCACGGTGGACGTGTACGTCAACGGCGAGCTCCGCCTGGACAACTACACGCTTGCGTCCGGCGCGGGTCCCGGGTACGCGTACTTCCTGGCTGACGATGGTGACACGATCCAGACGGTCTTCACCTGCGGAAGCTGGTGCTACGAGTGCTCCTACTACATCTATGACGGTCTGGGCCAGGTCATCGGCTCGGACGGTCTGGGTGGCGTGAACCCGGTCGGCATCACGACGGTGGGCAACTGCTCCGGCACGTTGGTCGGACGCTGCTGCCTGGATCCGTGGCCGGCCTGCCAGGACTTGGCGTACGGCGACTGCATCGACCTGGGCGGCGATTTCGCCGCTGGGCTGAACTGCATCGACAATCCGTGCCCGGAGCCCTGCGACCCGTACTGCGAGCCCAATGAGGGCGAGCCGGATTGCTACGACGAGTACGTGGACGTGACCAACGGTGGCTGCAACTCCGACGGATATCCGTTCGGTGCGATTGCATGTGGCGAGACGATCTGCGGCACGAGCGGGACCTACCTGTTCGGCGGCAGCAGCTATCGCGACACCGACTGGTTCGAGTTCACGCTGACCGAGACGACGGATGTCTCGTTCTGCGGCTGCGGCACGTTCGGGATGTACCTGTTCATCTTGCAGGTTGCCTGCCCGAATGCCACGGTTCTGGCTTCGGTCAACGTTCCGGCCGGCGGCGAGGGCTGCGCGAACTACACGCTCGGTGCGGGCACGTGGGCGGTTTGGGTCGGTCCCGACGCGTTCTCGGGTGTGCCGTGCGGCTCGACGTACAAAGTGACGTTGAATTGCACGCCTGCCCTCCGGAGCGCGGATCCCGTCAAGGCGATCCAGGCGGACCTGGGCAACAAGGCTCCTTCAATGAGCAAGAAGCCCAGCATCTCGTCGGCGCCGAGCCGGCTGTCGCGGTAATTCGATGTAAACGACGGGGATCGCCGGTGGTCATCGATCACCGGCGAGACCCCTCGATGTGACGAAAAGTGAGTGGATTTAGGGTAAGGAAGTAAAGGGAATTCCACATCAGAGATGATGGTGCAAGGAGGAAGATTATGTAGATGAAGGTTTCATGTTGGGCCCTGGTGTTGGGGCTGTTGGTGAGCCCTGCGATGGCGAACATCGCGGTCGGCTTCAACCCACAAGACTCGTTTGCGACGCCGGGCGACATGGTGTACGTGGACATCGTCGCCGACATCCCGGCGAACGAGGCGCTCGCGGGCTGGGGTCTCGAGGTCTGGTATGACACCGGCGTCGCGACCCTGCTCGGCGTGGGGATCAACGCGCCGTGGACGCCCGCCTATGCTCCCGATGGCGACGAGTTGGCCGGCTTGGCCTTCCCGGATTGCGTGTGGGGCGACGGCGTCGTCCTGGCGACGCTGACGTTCCAGTACATCGGCGGCGTGACCCCGCTGATCGCCAGCTACACGGCCGGCGACCTGACGGAAGGTTTCGCGATTTGCCCGAACCTGGGCGGTGGCTTTGCCATGGGCGAATTCACTGACGGCTCGATCTATCCGGAACCCGCAACGCTGTCGTTGCTGGTGCTGGGCGGGCTGGCGCTGATCCGCCGCCGGTAAGTCTACCGGTGTGGGCGGTTCAACTCGCTGCGGCCGTGACGTGCGGCCGTGGGCGAACACTTGACTGAAAGTAACTCGCAAGAACCCATAGGCCGCGCCTCGGCCTCTACCGAGGCGCGGCTTTCTTATTGCACGTCGGGAGCGGCGGCGGCTTTCTGTGCCCGTCGTTGGCGCAGCCGATCTCGGGCCGCAGGCCGGGCGAATATC
Source organism: uncultured Planctomycetaceae bacterium (assembly GCA_964514515.1). Lineage (GTDB taxonomy): Bacteria > Planctomycetota > Phycisphaerae > UBA1845 > UTPLA1 > CAZERK01. The sequence continues at coordinate 2,567 of CAZERK010000073.1, read as the reverse complement.
AGGAAGGGGGATCCCGTAGAAAAGACCGAGCGACGGATGCGCCAGCTCAACCGCGAGTGTTCGGGCCGGAGAGAGGAATGAAACGCGGTCGAACCCTTTGCGACGCATCCGTCGCTCATCCTCTGCCCCTATATCGGGCAAAACTCATGCCACGGTTGACTTCGTTCTTCGACGCCTGTCGCGTTTCGTCCCGCCGAACGGTTTGTCCAGGTCTATGCCAACGGACGGCAGCGCGGTGCGTCTACGCGGAGGCTTGTCGCTGCCTCGCAGTTCAAGCTCGTTTCGAAAAATCGGATTCTCGATGCGTCTGGATCTCGCCCTCGGCCGTGGGAGCGGGATGTTACGCATGGATTGGGTCTGGGCTCGCAGCGGGCTCGCCGATGCTCGTGAGCCTGAGGAGCCGATCGTCGTTTGCCCCGGGACCGCCCAACGCGCGCAGGCCTCTCGCATCCGGATGCGGCGTTCCGGAAAGAACCCAGGCTGGACGACGGCTGCCGGTCTCAGCCGTGCGTTCCCTGATACGCAGCGAGTCCGCCACGGGCGCGCAGCGACACACACGGACGCGGCGCATCGCGCCATCATGGAGCCTCGCACGTGGGACCGATGACTCGCCGCTGCGCGAACGATGCGACGGCGGTCGTATCATGCGACGTTGCCAGGGGCGATGGGAAGGCGTCACGGACTGCGCGAGGCGGGAGGCGCAGGCGGACGCGGGGACGGGGACTCCGCCGGGCCTCAGGACGGTGTGAGCTTGACATTACGGTGTCGGAAGTGAACGGGTCGGCGCGCGGCGGCGACTGTCGTGGGGCGTTCGTCGGAAGGTAGGGCGCCCGGAAGCCTGCGGCAGGGCTTGGGAGTCGAACGCCGCGGTGGAGCGACGAGTTGAGCCGTCGGCATGGGGAACCCTCCTTGTGCAGGTCGCGACCGAGCGGGTCGCCTTTTGGGCCGCGCCGGCTTCTCGCGGCGGAACCCTTATCCGCCGTGCGCCGGTTGTCGGCACGCGGCGTTCGCCGGCTGACGAAAGCAAACCGCGTCACGCAAACATAGCATACGATTGCGCTCCGTGCCGTGTTTTGTTTTACAGAAAGCGCCGAAGAAAATCGTCGGAGGAGGGGACGGATGGGTGCGACTATCACACGGCGTCATAAGAACGGTGAAGCGTCGCCGCGCAGGCGGCGAATATCAGTCTCGCGGAAAGACGCGGTGACGCGCCAACGGATCGGCCTGCTAATGCCTCCGGCGTGGTGAACCGATGTTGTCGTCGGCTGCCCGACGGCCTGGAGGAGGCCGCCGAAGCGGTCGTGAGATCCCAGACGCTTTCCGGGGGGGAAAGAAGCAACCGACGCCCTCTTCTCTGTTGGATCCCATATCATCGGCATCCACGATTGCCCGCGCCATCGGTGCGGATGGCTGGCTGCGCGAAAGCCGACGCTGGCGTCAGGCCTCTTCCAGCAATAACCTGTGAGCGGTCGCCCGCCGTTTCCCAAGTGCCCGCGGCCAGGAGCTACGATGTGAATCGTCCAGACGCAACTTTCCCGAACGCGCGTGGCACGAACAGGCGAGCGCTTCATCGCAGGTCGTCTTCATCAACGCCAGCGGTTCTCGACTCTGAACAAACCCGCTCTTGCCGCGAACTGCGAGAACTCGACTTTCGTCCCCTGACGCGCGAGCGCTGGGCTGACTTCGAGAAGTTGTTCGGGCCGCGCGGCGCATGCGGCGGTTGTTGGTGCATGTGGTGGCGTTTGAAGCGGGCTGCGTTTGAGGCTCGCAAGGGTCTTCGCAACAAGCAGGCCATGAAGCGGATCGTTCAGCGGGGCGAGGAGCCTGGGTTATTGGCCTATCATCGCGGTGTGCCCGTTGCGTGGTGCTCCGTCGGACCGAGGGAGGTCTTCCCCGTCTTGGAGCGTTCCAGGATTCTGGGACGTGTTGACGACAAGCCGGTTTGGTCCGTCGTGTGTTTCTTCGTTGCCAAGGGATATCGGAAGCAGGGTATGACGGCCCGGCTGTTGAAAGCGGCGGCGGAGTATGCGCGCAAGCACGGGGCTACCATCCTGGAGGGCTACCCGGTCGAGCCGAAGAAGGGCAGAACGGCCGACGTCTTCGTCTATACCGGATTGGCATCTGTGTTCCGCAGGGCGGGCTTCGAGGAGGTTGCCCGGAGGTCCGAGACGCGACCGGTGATGCGGCTCTCCTTGAGGCGTACAACAGGATCGAGACGGGCGTCATCGACATCTGGCCGTCAGAAACGATTGTGATGATCGCCGGGAGCCAGTTCCGGCTTTGTCGGATGATCCCCTCGGTTGCGTGAGCCGGAGCGGTTTGAAAGCATCTCGCCCGTCGCCCGGCCGGTTTGGCCCTTGGTTCTCCCGTTCCCGCGTCGCGCCGTTTCCTCGTGCGGTCGTGGCTGCGAATTGCCGATCTGCGAAGATCGCCGTGATGTCCTGTCGGGCCGGCACGGCTATCTCGGTAGGCAGAGGCTCGGCAGGGCTTTCGGAAGGGCGTCGGCGACGAGGGGGTTGGTTGGCGGCCGGTGTGGGGGGCGATCGTGGTGGCTCATGGGTGTGGGG
>CAZERK010000072.1:0-11023 GCA_964514515.1 uncultured Planctomycetaceae bacterium | reverse complement strand
TCCGGCGGCGCCGCTCGTGACGTACGCGTACTTGATGCTGATGTGCCGGCTGTTCAGGCGGGCGCACAAATCCGCCATTGCTCCGGGACGGTTCGGCATTTCCGCGGCGAGCACCTGCGTCTCCGTCATCGGCAGGTTCAACGCCTTCAGAACGAGTCGTGCCCGTTCCTCGTCCGTGGCGACGAACCGAAACACCCCGTGCTCCACGGAGTCCATGAGCGTCAGGGCGGTCAGGTTGACCTTCTTGTCGGCCAACTCGTCGCAGACGCGCGAGAGGATGCCGGGTTTATTGACAAGGAACACCGAAAATTGCGTGACGGATCGGGACATCGTTTGCCTTCTTATAACTGTTCGGGATGGACAAGGCCCGCCGCAAACCGCCATGACAGGATGCGGCCCGGCGCATATCATACCACCTCGGCCCGATACTCCCAGCGTCACGGATAGCGGCGCGGCCTTACCGTCAGGATGCCAAGGATGCGTGCCTTGAGACTCGCCCTCATCGGATCACCGCGAAAAGCCTCGCCTTGGCTGATCCAGGCGCTGGGCAGGGCGGGCACGCTGGAGGCCGTCTGCGACAAGGAAGCCGAACAGCATCTCGGCAAAACCTCCGCGCGATGGGCCTTCGCCGAGGTCGCATTGCTGCTGAAGGAGGCGGAGCCGGACGGCGTGGTCATCGCTCGGCAGCCGGAAGAGCGGCTCTCGCTCATCAAGGAATGCCTCTCGAAAGGCGCGCACGTGTTGGTGCCTGGCGCGCCGGCCGCGTCGAAGTCCTGCGGGCGATTGGTGACGCTCGCCAAGCTGGCCGGGCGCGTCGTGTTGGCGGCTCCTGCGATCCGGTACGCGCCGGCCGTGCTGCTCGCCAAGCGGCTGCTCGACTCGGGCATGTTCGGCGAGCCGATCTCCATCTCGCTGAGTTCCACGCGGCGCGGTTCGGCCCGCGAGCCGGGCGAAGCGGGGCCGGTTCCGACGGACCAGCTCTTCGAAGCAGTCGATCTGTTGCATCAGTTGTTGGGGCCGATGCAACGGGTCTATGCGGTGGGGCACGCGGACGGAGCGATGATGGCGTGCGGCACGGCTGCGTCCGGCGTAGCCGTCTCGGCGACGTTTCATGCCAACGGGGCGGCCGAGGCGGTCGGCCTGGAATTCGAGATGCGGTCGTCCGACGGGGCCAGGCTGATCGTCGACCGGGACTGCCGACTGCGGTGCTCGAACGGTCCGCGGCTCGATGCCGTACACGGCGTCGGCTTGGCGGCCGTCGATCCGGTATTGGAACTCGGCTACGAGGGGCTGGTCGCGGATTTCTGTCGCGTCATGGGCACCGGCAGGAGCGGGCTGAACGTGGTCAACGCGCCGGCCGAAGCGGTCGCGACCGTCGAGGCGATCCTCGCCAGCGCCGCTCGGGGCAGACCGATGCCCGTCCGCACAACGCTGTCCGCGGCATCCCGCGGCCGACGCGAGGATGCTCTTGAACCCGAGCAAACGACGGGGCTGTAGCAGCTCGGCCGCAACGATTTGAATCTGGTCTCGAGACTTTCGTGATGCCCCGACTGCGGCGATCTCGTGAGCACCGTCATCATGCCGGCCCAGGCTCCGACGCGTCGACTCGCCATGCCTTGAGAGCCGCCGGCCTTGGCCGGCGGGTGGTCGTACGGCAGGCCGCGCTGCCCGTTGATGCAATTCGTTGTCACGATCGCAGCTCCGTTCTCGCCGGGACGGCTTCCGCCGAGGAGAGCCGACCGCCGCGGCGGATGAGCAGGCGGTCTCCGCCGATCAGAGCCGCGCGCGTCAGCAAGCGATCACGCCCCAAGGCGATGCACCGCTCCCTCACGGTCGCGGCTCTGATGAGACGCATTTCGCGCACTCTTCGCGGCGCAAGCCGACCTAGTCATGTCCTGCACGCACCGGTTCCGGTTCCAACGCGCCGACTCGCCGCGCTCTGAGAACCGCCGGGCGGCCGCCGTGCTTGGCGCGCCGCCGGCCTTGGCCGGCGGGTGGCCGCAGGACAAGGCAGACGCCCTCCGCGAGGACGGTCGTTCGGCGCGTTTGGACTGGAGCCGTCCTTTCTTGCAACGCCTGACCAGACCGTGAGAGACGCCCTCGACCTTCTCGTTTTTCGCAGCGATTGCCGGAAACCAATCCCGGTTTTGTGATACCGGTTCACGATTGTATGTAGCGTTCCCGGCGCGCGGGGACGGCTTCTGCTGATCAGAGCCGCGCGCGTGAGCAAGCGGTTGCACCCCAAGGCGATGCACCACTCCTTCGTCCCAATCCATCGGGACGACTCTGTTCCTGCCGCGGCGAATCCGACAAATACAAGGTGGTGACCGGCGGAACAAGATACAATGCCGTCCGCATGAAGATCGCGTTGGCACAGATCAACCCGACCATCGGCGACATCGCCGGCAACTGCGAGAAGCTCCGCCGCTTCGTCGCGCAGGCGGCACAAGCCGCGGCCGAGCTTGTCGTCTTTCCCGAGCTGGCCGTCTGCGGCTATCCCCCCAAGGACCTGCTTCTCAAGCCGCGGTTCGTAGACGAAAACGGTCGCGCGGTCGAGCAGCTTGCCGCCTGCACGCGCGGCGGGCCGGCCGTGCTGGTCGGCTTCGTCGGTCGAAACGAGCAGCCCGTCGGACGGAGCTTGTACAACGCCGCGGCCCTGCTCGAGGACGGGCGCGTCGTCGATCAGTTCCACAAAACGCTGCTGCCGACCTACGACGTGTTCGACGAGGACCGTTACTTCGAGGCGGGCGACGCGCCGCACGTCGGCGAGTTGCACGCAGGCGGGCGAGCCGTCAAGCTCGGCGTGACGATCTGCGAGGACCTCTGGAACGACGAGCGGACGATCCGCCGCCGTCGATACCACGAGAACCCGATCAACCGGCTAGTCGAGGCCGGGGCCGAGATCATCGTGAACGCCTCCGCCTCGCCCTTCGAGGTCCACAAGCAGGCGTTCCGCGAGAAGCTGTTGGGAGGACAGGCCGCCGCCAAGGGCCTGCCCCTGGTTTTCGTCAACCAGGTCGGCGGCAACGACGAGTTGATCTTCGACGGCGCCAGTTGCGTCTTCGACTCGACGGGCCGCGTCGCCGCGCGCGCCCGGGCGTTCGACGAAGACCTGCTGATCGTGGACCTCGACGGCCTCGACGCCGCCCGGCACGAGCCCTATCCCGAGCCGATCGCCTCCGTCTGGCAGGCTCTCGTACTCGGCACGCGGGACTACGCCGCGAAATGCGGCTTCCGCGAGGTCGTCCTCGGCCTGTCCGGCGGGATCGACTCCGCCCTGACGGCCGCCGTCGCCGCCGAGGCCCTGGGTCCCGATCGCGTTCACGGCGTGGCGATGCCCTCGCGCTACAGCAGCCAGGGCAGCCTCGACGACGCCGCGGCGCTCGCCGCCCACCTGGGCATCCGGATCGAGACGATCCCCATCGGTCCGATGCACGAGGTCTTCGAGCGTCGGCTCGCCGCGCACTTCGAGGGCCGGCCGCCGGACATCACGGAGGAGAACATCCAGGCCCGCATCCGCGGCAACGTCATCATGGCCCTGTCCAACAAGTTCGGCTGGCTGCCGCTCACGACCGGCAACAAGAGCGAGCTGGCCGTCGGCTACTGCACGCTGTACGGCGACATGTGCGGCGGTCTTGCCGTCATCAGCGACGTGCCGAAGACGCTGGTCTACGAGTTGTCGCGGTTCGTGAATCGCCAGGCCGGCCGCGAGGTCATCCCGTCGTCCTCGATCACGAAGCCGCCCTCCGCCGAGCTCAAGCCGGACCAGCACGACCAGCAGAGCCTTCCGCCGTACGACGTCCTGGACGCCATCCTGCACGAGTATATCGAGCAGGAGAAGTCGGCCGACGAGATCATCGCGATGGGCCACGACGCGGCGGTCGTCCGCGACGTGATCCGCAAGGTCGACACGAACGAGTACAAGCGCAAGCAGGCCGCCACAGGATTGAAAGTCACCAGCCGCGCCTTCGGCGTCGGCCGGCGGATGCCGATCGCCGCTCGGATCACCCCCGCCGCGCCGCCGGATGCGGCCCGCCCACGATCGTAGGCCGCCTGAGCCGCGGCAGCCCGCCATCTCAACAGTCGCCCACCCGCTAGCCACCCGCCGGCCAAGGCCGGCGGCTCTCAAGGCGCTGCGAGTCGTCGTGTTCGAACTGGAACGGATATCAGAGCCATCTCCGACGACGAAAGTACCAGAGCATCCCGCCGCCGATGACGAACATCAGCACGAGCACGAACCAGAAGCTGAGCGGATGGTCTTGCTGCGGCCATAGCGGGACATTCATCCCATACACACCGGCAATCACGGACATGGGCAGGAGAACGGCGGCAAACAGCGTCAACACCTTCATCACCTCGTTGGTTCGATTGGCCAACGAGGCGTTGTAGTTGTCGCGGACGCCCTGCAGCCGATCACGGAGACTGTCCACGAGATCGATGACCTGGGCCAGATGGTCGCAGACGTGGCTGAACCTCTGTTCCAGCGATTCTGAGATGTAGTCGTACTCCCCGCGGGCCATCGGAAGGAGCAAATCCCGCTGCGATACCGCGAGCTGGCGCAGGTCGACGAGGCTTCGCCGCTGACGCGAGACGCCGCCCAGGATGGCCTCGTCGAGAGACGGGTCCAGCGAGGCGTCCTCCAACTCCTCTATCATGCTCTCATGCTGCTCGGCCGCCAGCACGTAGCTGTCGACGATGGTGTCGATCATGCTGTAGAGAATGAAGTCCAACCCGCGGCCCATCGTCTGCGTCGGGTGCCGGCTGCACCGCTCCAGGAGCTGCGAGATCGGCTGCAGCGGCTCATGATGAATCGTGATCAAGTACCGGTTGCTGCAAAAAACAGCCAGTTTCGGCGGCCCGGCCTCGCTACCCTCCAAACTAGGCGCACCGTACAAGACAAGGAAGATGTAGTCCTCGAATTCGTCGATCCGGGGTCGCTGCTCACCGTACATGCAGTCCAAGAGCGCCTCCCCGTCCAGGTGAAAGGCGTCATCGATGGCGCGGATCTCCTCCTCGGCGGGCTCGAGGATGTCCACCCAGATGAGACCTTCGTCGCGTCGGGCCAGTTCGATCAGCGCCCTCGCAGCGGTCAACGGCTCGACGGTGCCGTCAGCGAAACGAAAATAGCCGGCAAACATGCGACAGCCCCTTCGTGGTTTGGACAGATGACTCCTGGCAGGACCTCGCACAAGGTGCGCCGATCCGGAGCGGGCACCCGTCCGGGTGCGGCCCGAATCCACGTCGAGGACATGGGCAACAGGGCGCTTGCGAGGCCGCCCGAACTGAAGTCCGGGACTTGCTGTCACCGACGCCGCCCGGTCGGCGTCCATCGAGCGTTTGTTCGGCCGCCGGCCGATCCGCAGCCGCGCACAACCGCGCGATGCCCTACTCTTCTTTCGTCGGCTGCTTGGAGTTTTCGAGAGTCGATTGCAGACCTCGGTCAGCAAAAACTCAGCGAATCCCGTCCCACGCGCCGCACACATCGGGACTTGCCGCGTCAAACCTGAGACACGACGATATCCGCCAGTCGGCCAAGCACCCTTCAAGTCGCTCCGCGGACCTGGAAAGGACCCAGGGTTGGCAACCCGACGTGGCAGACACGAAATCGGCGCGCGGCAGGCGCCGGCTCCAGGACAGCCCCGAACGTAGCGGCCGGAACCGCCAGGAATTGCAGTAGGCATGACGCACCCGCAGGCATGGCGCAAATACCGGGCAGCGATGATCGCCGGCGACGTCGTCGCAATCTGCCTGACCTACGTCGTCGCGGATATCCTGCGTTGTCACCTTTGGATGGGCAGACCCTGGCCGGAGTTCATCGAGGGCTACGGGTCGAGCGTTCGCATCCATATGAAAGTCCTTGCCTTGTTGCCGATCGGCTGGACGGCGATTCTGTACTGGTGCGGATGGTACGAGCGGCGGTGGCGAAACTGGCGATGGATGGGTCGTGCAGCCGTCGGCTCGACGGCGATTCTCGCGCTCTTGATGGCCGCGCTGGCGCTACTCTTCGAGCGAGACCTCTATCCGCGGGCGCAGATCGGCTTCGTCGCGTTGTTGCTGCCTGCGACCACGTTGATCGGGCGAGGTATAAGCGTCTGGGTCGGGCGATGGGTCGGCTCGCGGAGGCCTCGGCACGTCCTCATCGTGGGGACGAACCGTGCTGCGGTGCGGATTCGACGCCTCCTGCGGAGCGCCACCCTCGGCCGTTCCCACGTGCTGGGCCATCTGCGTGGGCCCTGGGAAACGGACAAGGACCAAATCAGGACGGGTGCGGTCCTCGGCGACTTGAGCGAACTGGGTCCGATATTAGATAAGCGAGTCGTCGACGAAGTCTACTTCTCAGCCCCGTTGGACCAGTTCTCGGTGATCCGGCCCTCCCTGCGGTTGTGCGCGGAGATCGGCGTCACCGCACACGTGCAAGCGGAGTCCATGACGTGCCGGAACGTACCGGAGCTAATCGACTTCCACGGCGTGCCGCTGCTCTCGTACCTGCCCGCGCGGCATTCGCCGGAACTGCTCGCCGTCAAGAGGGCGCTCGATATCGTATTCGCGATTGTCGGGATCGTCCTGACAGCGCCGATAATGTTGGTATGTGCGGTGCTCGTCAAAACGACCTCGCCGGGGCCGGTGCTGTTTCGCCAGCGCCGCTGCGGCCTCAACGGCCGCGAATTCTGGATGTGCAAGTTCCGCACGATGGAGCCCGACGCCGAGGCACGCCTTGCCCAGTTCGCCCATCTCAACGAGGCTCAGGGACCGGTCTTCAAGATCGAGAACGATCCGCGTGCCACGCGCGTCGGCCGATTCCTGCGTCGCTGGAGTCTCGACGAGCTGCCGCAGGTCTTCAGCATCCTGCTGGGCGACATGTCGGTCGTAGGCCCGCGGCCGCCCCTGCCCGCGGAGGTCGCGCAGTACGATCGGTGGCAGCGCCGTCGATTGAGCATGAAGCCCGGGCTGACCTGTCTCTGGCAGATCAAGGGTCGGCACCGCATTGGCTTCGAAGAATGGATGAAGCTCGATCTTTTCTACATCGACAACTGGTCCCTACGGCTGGATTTCCTCATACTACTCAGGACGGTGACCACCGTTCTGGGGGGAACCGGCGCGTGACGACACGGCCATCGCCCGCTCGTCGTCAGGAAAACGACGGCCTGAACGAAGCTGAATGGCGGCGCGCCGGGGAGCCACACCCTCGATTGGAGCGAGGACTATTCCCGAGTCGCGACGTGCCTTGGGTTGGCTTCGTTATTGCTGCCCGCGGGTCGGGCGGGAACGGAGAGGACGCGATGACCCGCGGCCGACTGAAAGGGACTTGGCCGTCGTGAACGGCCCGAGCTTAGGTAAGAGGCGATCGTAATGACCGGTCTGTTCACGGGACTGTTGCTTATTGCTTCTTGTTGGCCGGCCCCGACAAGCCAGCCTGCGCCGGAAGAGCGGATCGTCGAGCCTTCGGCTGATCGACCCCTACCGAGCCTGATCCGAGCCGAGCTCCGCGTGCCCAGGGAGATCGTGCCCGTCGGTAGCGAGGTCGTCGTCGAGTTCGTCCTTCAGAACCTGACGTCCGACCCGGTCCGGCTCAACGTCCCCGGCGCGCTGCCCGCGAAAGACCGCAGCGACTACGGCATGGGCCTGCCCCTGGAGCACGTCTTCTCGGGGGCGAGCTTCCGTGCGCTGGAGATCGTCTCGGAGGAGAATCCTCGCATGGGAGATCGGGTCATGCGAAAGCCCGAGTATCCCGTGCCGTCGATTACGCTCGCTCCGTTCGGCTCGATCGGGCTGCGGTTTGACGTGGCGAGGTTCTATCCCGGACTGCACCAGAGCGGAATCTATCGGGTGCTTTGGCGGCCCTACGGCGGTGCGATCGAGACCGAGCCGATGCTCATCACCGTCGTCCAGTACAAGCAGGTGATCCTGGAGACGGAGTACGGCACGCTGGCGATCGAGTTGCTGTACGACAAGGCCCCGCGAACCGTCGCGAACTTCCTGGATTTGGTCGATCGGCGGTTCTACAACGGCAAGACGTTCCACACCGTCTTTCCCGGGCAGTTCATCCTGGGCGGCTGCAGCGTGGGCGACGGGACAGGCCGTCGGCCCGATGGCATGACGATCCCCCCCGAGTTCAACGACACGCCGTTTGACGAGGGCATCGTCGGCATGGCGCTGATCGAGGGCGACGTCGACTCGGCCAGCTCGCAGTTCTTCATCTGCCTGACGCGCCAAGCCGCCTGGGACGGCAAGTACACGGCCTTCGCCCGCGTGCGAGGGCCGCAGTCTCTCGCGACGCTCCGCAAGCTCGGCACGGTCGAGGTTGACGAGCAGAACCGTCCCGTCAAGCCCCTGCTCATCAAGAGCATGTCCACCAGCGACCTGCCCTACACCCCGCGGCAGGCGCCGTAGCACCGTCGGTCAAAATCAGCACATCACGGCGTGGCACAGGCTGATAGCCTGCGCGCCGCACCGGCTATGGCAGTCCACGGTCACGCGCGAATCCGTCGTGCGAAGCGGCCGTGTCGTTGCGGCCGATCGGCCGCTGCATCGCGCTGGGCTGGCCCACCCATCACGGGCAGGTCGGCTCCGAGGGCGATACGACAGCCAGAAGGAAGCGCCCTAATAGGCGCCTCGTGCGGAGAGCACGGCCGGGATGGTCTTGACGAGGATTTGCAGATCAACGGACAACGTGCGGTGGCAGATGTACCAGACGTCCAACGCCAGCCATTCTTCGTAAGGAATCTCCGTCCGGCCGCAGACCTGCCACAAGCACGTGATGCCCGGCTTGGCCATCAAGCGCAGCCGTCGCGGAGGCGTGTCGGTCAACGCCTCGTCCATCGGCAGCGGCCGTGGGCCGACCATCGCCATGTCGCCCCGCAGGACGTTCCAGAGTTGCGGCAACTCGTCGAGGCTGGTCCGTCGCAGCCACCGTCCGACCCACGTCACGCGGGGGTCGTCCTTCATCTTGAAGCAGGGCCCGGTCGAGAAGGAGTTGTACTGCCGAAACAGCTCCTTGTCGTCATCGGCGCCGACGTACATGGTCCGGAGCTTGTACATGATGAACGGCTGTCGCCGCTTGCCGGCCCGCTGTTGCCGGAAGAAAACCGGCCCATGCGATGTCAGCTTAATCGCCAGCGCCGCGCACAGGAGGACCGGCGCGGCCAGCATCAGGGCCGTCGCGGACAGAATGATGTCCAGCACACGAGATGCGATCTGATAGAACCGACTGTCCGCCGGCTCGAAGACAGCTTCCCGCCGAGTCGGAACGGCGACAAGATGGATCAGAGATCCAGAGGCTGTCGCCGCGTACTCAACCGCTGGCATCATGCTCCTCCCCCTGCCCCTCAGGCGGCGCAGCGGCCGCCGGCTCCATCGCCGGGATGCTCGCACGCCTCCTCGGATGACGCACGCCTCTGTGCATCCCGAGACACCATCTTATCGTATTCAACACGAATAGGGGGTTTCCAATCAAGTAGCGCCGCCATTTGCCTGCCGGATCGGCCCATAATCGAAACAGCCATTCTCCGCCCATCCGGCAGAGCCACGCCGGCCCCCGCTGTTCCACACCCGCCCAGTAGTCAAAGAGCGCCCCCACACACCACCGCACCGGCACGCGAAGCGAACCGCCGTAGTCGGCAAGCCATCGCTCTTGCCGCGGGCTCGACAGGCCGACGGCCAGCACGTCGGGCGACGCGGCGTTGATCGCCTCCACGATGCGGTCCGACTCGGCAGGCGAAAAATAGCCGTGCTGCGTCCCGACGATCCGCAGGCCACGGGTTGCAGCCTGCAAACGGCCCGCAGCCTTCTCGGCGACCCCCGGTCGGCCGCCAAGCAAGAACAGCGAAAGGCCGTCTTCCGCGCAACGAGCCGCGAAGTCTCCAAAATAGTCCGCCGCCGTCATCCGCTCCGGCAGGCGGCGCGTCGCCCACCGGCTGGCCCAGACGACGGACGCGCCATCCGCGTACAGAACGTCGCTCCGGCGCAGCAGGGTGCGGAACGCGGCGTCGCGGCAGGCCAGGTTCACCGTATGCGCGTTCGCATAACAGGCCGTCGTTCGCAGACCGGCCCGTGCCCGTCGTGCGAGCAGGTCGATCAACCCGCGGACCCGCAGCGGACGGATCGGCAGGCCCAGCACCTCCACCGCCGGCGGCGGTTCGAGGAGGTTTCGACTTGTCGTCGACGGAACCGCCCTCGACTCTGCGACCGGCGGCGGCGCAGCCCTCGACGTTACAGCCGTTGACGGCGCCGGCGTCGACGACTGCACCCTAGCCACGCTCGGCAAGGCCGCGTCATCTGCTGACCGGAGACGCCCGCCGCACGCCGCCAACCGTCGATAGAGTTGCTCGTATCGTTGCACGACGTCTTTGGCGAGAAACCGTTGCTCAATCGTCGCTCGGGCCGCCTCGCCGACCCTCCGTGCCAACGCGGCGTCACCGACGAGTCGAGCAATTCCCGCCGCTAAGTCGTGCGGCGAGTTGGGCGGGACCAACAAGCCGTTTCGCCCCGACGCGACGGCCTCCGGGATGCCGCCGACCGCCGAGGCGACAATCGGCTTGCCCGCGCTCATCGCTTCGAGCAGCACGTTCGGCATCCCCTCGGACTTGGACGGCAGGCAGACAACGTCGGCCGCCGCGATCGCCGGCCAGACGTCCGCCACAAAGCCCGCCAGACGAACGACTCCGTTCAGACCGTGTCGTTGTACCCGCTCGGTCAGAGCCGACCGGTCCGGCCCGTCGCCGACCACGACGAATCGCACATCGCCGAGCCTTTCGTGAAGCTCGGCCGCCGCGTCGATCAAGTCGTCCACGCCCTTCTCGTAGCTCAGCCTGGCGATCGTCAGGATCAACGGGCACGCGGGGGGAACGCCCCAAGACGCCCGCAGAGCCTGCGCCATCGTCTCCATCGCCACCCCGGTCCCAGCCCCGATTCCCCTCCCAGTCTCAGCCCCGATCGCCGTGGCAACCGTCGCCCCTGTCGCTGCCCCCAGAATCGTGGCCGGAGCCGACCCTCCCGATATCCCCATCGCCGAGGCCGTCGCCGT
>CAZERK010000071.1:5965-11045 GCA_964514515.1 uncultured Planctomycetaceae bacterium | reverse complement strand
GTCGATGAGCGAGTCGACGTACTCCTGCTCCTCCTTCTCGGGGTTCGTGTCGTCGAAGCGCAGATTGAACAAACCGTTGTACTGCTCGGCCATGCCATAGTTCAGGCAGATGCTCTTGGCGTGCCCGATGTGCAGGTAGCCGTTTGGCTCGGGCGGGAAGCGCGTATGCACCCGACCGCCCCAACGGCCGGAGCGGTTGTCCTCTTCGATGATCTCCTGGATGAAGTGCAAGGACGGCTTGGTCTCGTCTGCGGCCATACTTCGAAGTCCCTTTGTCGTGGATGTCCTGCGCGGCCGTTCCGTCGGAGCCGCGCGCACCGGACGTGCTGGTCACGGGCGCATCTTCGGCGACTCGGCTTCTGGTGAAATCGTCTTCGCCATCACGTGGCGGCGCTTCGGCGGATTATATCGGTCGCAGGCGGCCCCGAAATGAGGTTCTCTCGGGTAGGTTCGTCGGCGGCGGGCCGTCGGGCTCGCGCGTCGTTGCGAGGAGCCCGTGCAACCTAACAGAGCCGTCCCGATGGATCGGGATCAGGAAGCGGTGGCCGCGTCCGACGTGAAGACGGCCCCCCGGTCTCGGCGTGCGTCGGGGCGGATGGGCTCGGACGAATGCGATCGCCTGACAGTTGCAGAGAGCCTCCGCCGCGAGCAGGTCGACGAACGCGCCGGCCCGACCTATGATCCCCCGCCGTCGGGAAGCGCTCACGGTCAGACGGCCCGTTCGACGTGAATCACCGTCGTAGGCCGCTGCGCGATGCGCGTCGTGCAACGGGTTGTCTGTCATCCAAGCCGCGCGAGGGAACCATGCCTGAGAAAGTCGTCATCATCGGATCGGGGCCGGCCGGTTGGACGGCCGCCATCTATGCCGCTCGTGCGAACCTGGAACCGTTGGTCCTGGCGGGGCGTCCCAAGAGCGTCCCGTCGCTTGTCTTGCCGGGCGGGCAACTCATGCTCACGACGGAGGTCGAGAACTACCCCGGCTTTCCGGAAGGCGTGACCGGTCCGAAGCTGATGGCGCGGCTCGAGCAACAGGCGGTGCGGTTCGGCACGCGGGTCGTGACGGACGACGGGCTGCATCCCGACGTCTCCGACCCCGACGACGGGCATACGGGGAAGTACCGCGACTGCAAGGCGGTCGATTTCGGCTGTCGCCCGTTCAAGGTGGTCGACGAGGAGGACGTGGTCTTCGAGGCCCATGCGGTGATCGTCGCGACGGGCGCGACGGCCAACTGGTTGGGCCTCGAGAACGAGCTGCGCTTGGCGAGGAGCGGCGGCGGCGTCAGCGCCTGCGCGGTCTGCGACGGGGCGATGCCCGCCTTCAGAAACAAGCCGCTGGCGGTCATCGGCGGCGGCGACTCGGCGGTCGAGGAGGCGACGTACCTGACGAAGTTCGCGAGCAAGGTCTATCTGATCCATCGACGCGACCAGCTCAGGGCGAGCAAGATCATGGCTCAGCGGGCGGCGAGCAATCAGAAGATTGAAATCTTGTGGAACAAGATTCCCGTGGACGTGCTGGGCGACGCGAGCATCCGGGCCATCCGACTGAAGGACTCGAAGACGGGACAGGAGAATGACTTGCCCGTCAGCGGGATGTTCGTGGCGATCGGCCATACGCCTGAGACGGCGTTCCTCAAGGGCCAGCTCGAACTGAGCGCCAAGGGCTACGTCAAGTTGAAGGACCCGTACCGTTCAACGACGAGCGTCGAGGGCATCTTCGCCGCGGGAGACGTGGCGGACAGCGTTTACCGCCAGGCCATCACCGCCGCGGCGATGGGCTGCAAGGCGGCGATCGATGCGGAGCGGTGGCTTGCCGAGCAGGGCATCTTGTAGAGGCGTTTGAGGCGGTGCCGATTTCGCGGATGTTGCGCTGCCCAAAGCAGCGGAGACAGGGTAAACTCCGTCCGTCGGACGAATCGTCATCGCCACCAAGAAGGAGGGCCAGCAGCAGGGTCGGCAGGGCGGGCGCTATGCGATCGGGTACAGCATTCGATGACGGACGGCAGCACAGACCGAGCCTATCCGCGTGATACGATGCCCCGCGGACCGCGGCACCATCTGGTCGTCGTCCGGAGGCCTTACCTCGATTTGATTCTGTCCGGTGTGAAGCGCGTGGAATGCCGGCTGTCTCGACTCCGGCGACCTCCGTTCGAGGCGATTGCGGTCGGCGACCTGCTCTGGCTGAAACCGCCTTCCCATCCGATCCAGGCCTTGGCCACCGCTGGGCGATGCGTGTTTCATCAACTCAGGCAGCCGGCTGAACTCGCCGACATTGTGAGGGACTATGGCGAGATGATTCGGGCGGAACCCGACTTCTTCCGTGATGCCGCGCGATGGGCGAAGTACGTGAGCCTGATCTGGATCGACACGGTCTTCGCGATTACCCCCTTGCCTTTTCAGAAGTCTGACCAGAGAGCGTGGGTCGTTCTGGACGAGATGCCGCGGCCTGCGGGCGAGCGGAGGTCTCTGCGAGAATCGGCGAGCCGTCCGAGTCGAGCAGGGCCGCGCCGACCCAATCCGATCCCGACAACGTACGGAGTCTGACGGGAGGCGATCGCGTGCCGGTCGGTCGTGGTGGTTACACCGTAGTCGTCGCAAGTCGCGAAATCACGAACGCACGGGGCTTGAAGGGGACGATCGCGTGCGAGTCTTCGCGTCGTCGGATCGTGCGGGGCGTCGACGGTCAGCCGCGCGGCGTCAGGCGGTGAAGCGGCGGACTTGCTTGTCGGTCACCAGCAGGTCGACCTTTTGGTCATGCTCGCCGGCGGGTATCGCTCCAACGATCTGCACCTCAAAGGCGAGGCCGCAACTGCGGCCTTTGAAGTCAGGCTTGGCCAGGAAGCGATCGTAGAAGCCGCGGCCTCGCCCCAGACGATTGCCGACGGGATCGAAGGCCAAACCTGGGACGATCACCAAATCGATGAGTTCGATGGGGATGGGTAAGCCGCCGGCGGGCTCGCGCAGGCCGAATTGATTGCGGGCGATGTCTTCGTCGAGGTTCTTGATTTCGTGGGGGACCATCTGACGGCTTTCCCAGCTCACCTGGGGAGCGGCGACCGTCTTGCCGTCCTTCCATGCCTGGAGAACGATGGGCGTCGTGTCAACCTCCTCGGTTTGAGACAGATAGACCATCAGGACCTCGGTCTGGCGGTATTCCGGCGTCGCGAAGAGGTGGGCGGCCGCCGCACGCGACATCGTGAGGGCTGATTCCGGCGAGATCGACGCCAGAACTGAACGCAGTTTTGTACGGAGTTCTCTTTTCACCAGAACCTCGTTCGACGTCGGGGATACATTATAGACTCCGGCGGTTCCTTTCAATAGCATCATCGCCGACCGGCAGCCGCCGACCCCCTCAAGTATGAATCGGCGGCAGCTCCCGCGCGGTGAAGGCCGTGTTGCAAACGACTTGGGTCAGAAAGCTGGCACCTGCTGAGGGCCCGTCTAACTAACTGCCTTGAGCAGCTTGCGTGCAGGAGGGCGGTCTGGCGACGGGCGAAGAGGCGACCTCTGTCTGGCAGCTTATAGCAGCGGCAGGCTTAGACGAGCCTCATCGATGCCGCCGATGCCAAGATAGGGATGAGATCGACACGAGAGGCGTGCCGTGGGCCGGCATGCCTTGGGAAATACCGAGCCCACGGAGTCCTATCGAGCTTCGTCTGGTCGATCGGGACGGCCCAAGCCCACGGACAACGGCCCGTGGGCCTGCTTCGTAGGTCGGTTGCTTGGTTGACCGGCTCAGGATCCTCAGATGGCAGAGCTGATCCTGCCCTTCATTGCGATTGTCTCTGCCGGCTGCCTCAGCGCGCTGGCGACGACTTTGATCCGCCGATGGGCGCTGAGAAGCGGCTTCGTCGACAGGCCAGGCGGACACAAGGCGCACGCCGGCGCCACCGCGCTTGGCGGCGGCATCGCCGTGACGCTGGCCGTCTTGCTGCCGATCGCCGCAGGTCTGATTGCCGCCCACGTCACGGCAGAGCATCGACCTGATTGGCTGCCTGAATCGTTGGGTAGGCACCTTGGCGGAATCGTGGCCAAGACGCCGATGGCGCTCGGGATTATGGGCGCGGCCCTCGCGATGTGCCTCGTGGGGCTGCGAGACGATGCCAAGCCGTTGGGCGCCTTGGCGAAGCTCGTGCTGCAACTCGTGGTGATCGGCGGACTCGTGATCGGCTTCGATCTGAGGGTGATGTCGCACCTGTCCTGGCCGATCTCCGTCGGCTTGTCCATGCTCTGGCTGCTGACCCTCACGAACTCCATGAACTTCCTCGACAACATGGACGGGCTCGCGACGGGCGTCGCCCTGATCGCCTCCGCCGTGTTCGCCGTGACGGCGACGCTGGCCGGTCAGCTCTTTGTGCCGACGTGCTGTTGGCTGTTGGCCGGGGCCCTGCTGGGCTTCCTGCCCTACAACTTCCATCCGGCGTCGATCTTCCTCGGCGACGCGGGCAGCCAGGTCATCGGATTGCTTCTCGGCGTGCTGACGATCTTGACGACCTTTGCGGATCCCACGCAGGGACAGCAGCCGATCGGCGTGATCGCTCCGTTGGTCGTCATGGCGGTGCCCCTTTACGACACCGTGAGCGTCTGCTATCTGCGATGGCGAAGCGGCTCGCCGATCTGGACGGGGGATCGGCGGCATTTTTCGCACCGTCTCGTGAGCCGCGGCATGAGCGTCCGCAGGGCGGTCGCGGTCATCTACCTCTGCGCGTTGGTCACGGGATTGCCGGCGCTGTTGCTGCCGAAGGCCGATTGGCCCTTGGCGGTCGGCATCGTTCTGCAGACGCTCCTGGTCGTCTTGTTGGTGGCCCTCCTGGAAGGCGGGGGGACGCGCGAATGAGCCGTCGAAAACGTGGGCCGCGGGCACGTTCCGCAGCGGAGGCGCCGACGGAGGCACCTCGAGCGTCGGCGCTGCGGCCATCCGCTGGATCGCGTTCGCCGGGTTTGCACCGCGCCGACGCCCCGCGGTTCGTATCCGATCAGCGGACGATCGCGGATGACTCGTTGCCAGAATCGTTGCTGGAACGCGGCCTGCTGCTTGTGCTGCTGGCGCCGTGCGTCACCCTGGCCGAGGGCGAGACCGGCG
>CAZERK010000071.1:0-5955 GCA_964514515.1 uncultured Planctomycetaceae bacterium | reverse complement strand
TGCGTGTGCTGCTGGCGATAATTCCGTTGCGCTCCGTTGCGGGAGAAACGCACGGTTTCGAGATGCTGCGGTGGTTGCGCCATCTCGACGCGCCGCCTTCGGCCACGCCGGCGACCACGTTCGCCATCTGCGGGGTCATCGCCGCGTGCGCGGCAGCCTGGCTCTGCGGACGCCTCTGGCGCGGGGCGGTCGGGTACCGGCGGACGGGCGCGGAGATCGGCGGCGGGCTGCTGATTCTGGCGGCTGCGATCTCGACGGTTCGAGCCGGTCAGAAGCACCTCGCCAGCATCGGCGTGATTGATTGGCTGGGGCTGGTCCTCTTCATGCTGCTGCTTCGCCAGCTCCTCGACCGGCCCTGGCGGATTCGTATGGCCGTCTGCGCGGTGCTGGCGACCGGGGCCGTCGTAGCCGTCAAGTGCGCCTATCAACGGTTCTACGAACTGCCGGCGACGATCGAGTACTACCAGCAGCACAAGGCGGCGCTGTCGGAGCCGCAAGGCGAATCGCAGGAACCGTCGGCCGACGCCGGCTTTATCCATGACTACGAGCAGCGGCTCCAGGCGCGGAGCGTCAGCGGCTACTTCCAACATCCGAACGTGCTCGGCAGCTTCATGATTCTGATCGTGATGACTGGCCTCGCCGTAGCCGTGAACCGGTTCAAGCGAAGGCTCCGTTCCGCGGCGCTTGCGCCGATCGTCTTGGCGATCCTGGCCGGGGGCGCGATGGTCCTCACGCAGAGCAAGGGTGCGGTGGCGGCGCTTTGCGTGGCGCTCGCGTTCTGGGGGCTCGCGGAGATCTGGATCCGACGGCGGGGAACAGAGTTACCAGACAGCGGTTATCGGCATCGTGACGAGCCGGACAGTCTTGGCAAGGAGCCGGTCGGTCCTGTCGACGAGCCTGACAGTCCCGGCGACGGGCTAGCCAGTTCTGTCGACGAGCCGGGCAGCCCTGCCGTTGATTCGCGTCCGTCGCAGCCTGCCTCCGGTTCCCGTGTCGCATCCGATGCTTCCGACGGTCCGCCTGCTTCGCGTCGTGCGCGAGTCGGCGTCGGGCGATTCGTGTTGGCTTGGTTGGGCGGCGGACTCGTCGCGGTCGCGCTCGTCGGGCTGCTGAGCCAGCGGCCGGAGGTGATGGGCCGCTCCATGCTGTTCCGCTCCCTCTATTGGCGCGGCGCATGGAACATGCTGGTCGACCGCGGCCTTTGGGGCGTCGGGGCCGACAACTTCGGACGCCTGTTCACACGATACAAGCCCGTCGAATGCCCCGAAGACGTGGACGATCCGCACAGTTGGGTCATGAAGATGGCCGTCGAATGGGGCGTCGTCGGCTTGGCCGGATTGCTGGCGCTGCTCGTGGGCGTTTCGTGGCGGTTGGTTCAGGGTGGCCCTCGCAGACGGCGGAAGGGGGGGACCGGCGCCTCACCCGAAGCAGCGGACGGCAACGCCGACGCCCGTCGGCCCGGAGGACCTCGCCGTTTACCGCAGGCTGCTCAAGAAGCCGGTCGGTCGCCATCGCCCGGCGCTGGTCGGCCGGGTTCCATCGTTCTCTGGTTGGCGGGCTTGGGCAGCGTCGCGTTCATGTCGTGGGCGTCGATTCTCTGGGGCGCCAACCCAGCGTATCTCTGTTCAGTTCTGGTCGTGGCGATGCTGCCTTGGGCCGTCGGCTTCTTCGTTCTCTCAATCGAGGGCGGCCGATCGCCCGTCTTCTCAGACGACGAGACCGGCTCGACGCTCTGCGGAATCGCCGCGGGTCTTGTCGGCTTCTTGTTGCACAGCGGGATCGATCTCGCGCTGTTCAGCCCCGGGGCCGCGACGACGTTCTTCGCTCTCATGGCCGTCGCCCTGGCCATCCGAGGGACCGCGATGCATTCGGATGACGGAGCGGCTGCGCAAACGCGGTGCGCTGGGAAGCGCGCGACAGCGACAGCCGTCGGCATCGCCGCCGCTGCCGTACTGCTCGCCGGGCTTGTTGGGCTGCGTTTGCCGGCGGCCAGGTTGGCAGACGACCTTCGCACGGCCCGACTGAGCGAACAGCCCGCGTCATGGGAAGGCTTCGCGGCGTCGGATGCGATGAGGGCCTACGAGGCCGGCGTGGCGGCATATCCGCTCGACAGCACGGCGTGCAACGAACTGGCTGAGGAATTGCTCCGCCGATCCTCGCTCGGGGAGCATCTGGATCGGATCGACGCGCTCGTCGCGACGTTGCGGCGACGGGATCCGCTGAACGCGGCCGGCTGGCAGTTGGAGGCGGGCCTGCACCGTCGCCGGTTCGACCTCACGGGCGACGCGAAGGAGCTCGAAGCCACCATCGGCGCCATGCAGAAGGCCCTGAAGGCGGACCCGACGTCGCCGCGCCAGCACACAGCCGTGGCCAGCCAGTACGAGACGTTGGGACAGGTCGCTCAATCGCCGGAGGCCTTCCGCGCTGCGGCCGACGCATGGCAGCGCGCCCTCGACCTGGACGCCCGTCGCGTGTACGTCTCCAAGCCCAACCGATTCAGCGACGCCCAACGCCAAGCTATCTCCGCGACCATCGAATCGCTGCGCAGCCAGGCGCCATCGGTTGAGCGTATCAGCGATTGACGTCACAAAGCAAGCGCGGCGCTCTGCTCAGCTACCCTCTGCCACCGGGAGGTCTTGCATCGATACTGATGAAAGCCGCCGACCTTGAGCCGCGTTCAGCGCGTCGGGAGCATGGAGAGCCGCCGACCTTGGCCGGCGGGTGGCTCCCAATGCGCACGCAGCCCCACGCGCGCGGTCATCTCCTCCGCGCGACGCACCCGGCTCTTCCAACTGGGCCCCCCTCGGCCAAGGCCGAGGGCTCTCAACGACGCCGAGTTCGTCGGGACGGCGCTGCTTGGTCTTTGGATCGCTTCTACAATGTGCCACGAGGACGACTGTGCGGACGCCGGCCGAGTTGGCCGCAGGCGCCGAAGGCGGCCAGACCCTTGGCGTTGCGGCGGAAGACCAGTTGGCCGGCCTCCATGAGGATGGACATGAACTGTTGCTGCGTCGCCTCGTCCGGCGTCTCGAAGGGCAGGCCTGCGCTGGGATTGAACGGGATCAGGTTGACGCACGTCCGCAGGCCGCGGAGATAGGCCGCCAGTTCGACCGCGTGCTCGTGCCGGTCGTTCACGCCTTTCAGCAGCACGTACTCGATCAGGACGTGCCCGCCGCCGCGCACGGGGTACGCCGCCACCGCGTCACGGATCGACGCCAACGGCTCGGCACGCTTGATTGGCATGATGCGCGAGCGGACGTCGTCGTTGGGAGCGTTCAGCGAGACGGCCAGATTCAGCCGCCGCCAACGCAGGGCCGCCAGCCGGCGAATCCCGTCGGGCCGTCCGACCGTCGAGACGGTCACGCGACGACGCGGGATTTGGTGGTCGCGGTCCTCGTGCCACGCCTGAATCGCGGTGACGACGTTCTCGAAGTTGTCCAGCGGCTCGCCCATGCCCAGGAAGACGACGTTGCGGACGTTCGCACCGCGCGGCACGCGGGCCGCCGTCGCCTGTCCGACGATTTCTTCCACCGTCAGGTTGCGGACGAAGCCCATGCGGCCCGTCTGGCAGAACGCGCAGCCCCAGGCACAGCCGATCTGCGACGAGACGCACAACGTCCGCCAAGTCTTGTCCCGGCCGTCGATCTCCGCCCCCATCGGAACGATGACCGACTCGATCTCGTGCCCGTCGTGCGTCCGCTGACAGAATCGGATCGTCTCGCCATCGACGACCCGCCGCGAAATCGGCAACGCGTTAGCATCGCCGTTTGCCGCTCTGCTCGCTGAACCTGCCTCGCAGCATTCCTGGGGAGCTTCCATATCCCGGTAGGATACCTGCTCGCCTACGGCTTCACACGGTCGCGCGTTCCATCGATCTCAACGCCATCGTCGTGTTAGGGGTCGGGAGCATTTCGATGACGCCGCTTTGGTCCGAGGCTTCGCGGAGCGCGCTCGACTGGAGGAACTTCTGGCCGACCTGCGGTGTGTCGTACTCGGTCAGGAGGACCAGATAGTCCGGGTCGTCAACGGCCTGCAAGATGTGGTAGGACCTCATCCCGGAGGTTCGCCGCCCTCGTCAAAGCCGTGCTTTCATTGAGCGTAGTCCTTGACGCGAATGGCGCTGATCATCGTCACCATGGGATTGACTCCTTTCTGCCGGTCTTGCGAATTGTCTTACGCGGCCTCGCGCTAACGGAGATCGCCTTTGTAACAGGTGTTGCGCAGAACGTCTATCCGTCAGGGCTTCCTGCGAACCGGCCGTTCGCGGTGCCGCCCGGACTGAAGTCCGGGGCTCCTTCACGCCGGAGACTGCTCCTTCGTGGCTGGCCCCACGTCGTGGCCGAGAAGCTGTCGTCCGCCTGGCAGCCAGGCGAGTCCAGTTGCGCGCGGCGCGTGAGGCCGGCGCGGAAGCAACGGGGTGCGATGGGCCGAACGTCCGAGAGAAGCCCGCCGATTCAACGACGGTCGGGACGCGAAGCAGAGCGGCTTGACGCTGGGGGGGGCGACGACCATAATCGGGAAAGCGTCGTCGCGTGTGCGCGTAAGCCGTTGACGGGTGCGAACCTGGGCGGCACGATGCGGCCGCGTGCGACGGACAACGACAACCCGGCCGCGTACCCAAGTGGACCAAGGGGACGGATTGCAAATCCGTTATTCATGGGTTCGAATCCCATCGCGGCCTTTCCCTTCCCGGCGATTGCTCCTGACGTGGCATCCCGAAGACGCTTCTCAAAGTTGCTCCCGCTCGCCGTTTATTGTCATCGCGCCGGAGCGTCACGCATCTTCGGGCTGTAGCCGCGCGAGTCGGAGCGGTAGAATCGCCTCCTACGGACTCAGCAACTCTCGTTGGAGGGCTTCTCGTGAACCTCCGGCCGATCCTCGCTGCGTACTTCATTGCCCTTTGCCTGAGCTGCGCGATCGGCATCCTCACCTTCAGGAGCTGGTTTGACCCGCGTCCAGCTGATTCGGCGATGGCATGTTGCGCTCTACCGATCATCCTGCCCCTGCTCGCGAGCGGCGGACCGCTGACGTTCGTGCTGGGCCCAATCGCTTTCCTGGCTGCGCCCGTGTGGCTGATTTGCGTGTGCGCGATCCGCTCGCTGCAAGAGATGGGACTGCGCAAGCACTTCGCCATCGGTTTCGTCTGGGGATGCTCTGGTTTTCTCTTGATGTTCTTCTTCCGAAGCGCAGTGGTCTCGTTGCGATCGGGGCTGCTGTGGCGGGCGGTCGACCGGCTCGGCGCACATCCGCATCTGCTCTACGCGATCCTTGCGGCGCCGATCGCGGTCATCCTCGTCGTGTACGTCTGGCGCCGGGGCCGAGGCGGCCCGCGGCGGCGTAACGCGGACGACGCGCTTGACAATGCGGAAGGCGATTGGGTTCAGATCGCATCCAAGGAGAAGGCGGCCACCTTCGCCAAAGCCCAGGAGCCACCAGCCTGCTTGTCGACTGTGGACGAGCAGAGGATCGAACGGCACGTTCCGAAAACCGACACGGACGACGCCGTCGAGAAGCGACCAGGGAAACACCACGGTTAGCGATGGGACGGTGCGCGTCGCACCTGCGACGGTGTGCGAGAGGGCCGTTGCAGAAAAGCACGAAGCCGGTACTCGTTTGGCGAGGGCTGCCTCGCGAGTTCCGGCTTCGCTTTTTCACCCAGTATGCGATGCTGTGATGATCCCGCAAGCGTTTCCGCGTGCGGGTGCTTCCTTCCGAGCCCAGCCCGGTTTACCAGGCGCTGTACGTCCGGCGGGCTGCCGAGCTGCGGGTGCTGTAGCTGCGGCGATTCGACGTCCGGCGGCTGCCGGTGCGATTGCCGTAGTTGTAGTTCCGCGTCGTGCTGCGGCCATACGTCCGCGTCGTCGGAGACTTGTAGTTCGTCGTCTGGCACGTTGGCTTGGTGTAGCAGGTGAAGTCGGTCACCGTGTAGTTCTTGGTGATCCAGCCCCAGCCGCC
>CAZERK010000070.1:0-11137 GCA_964514515.1 uncultured Planctomycetaceae bacterium | reverse complement strand
AACCTGGCTCGCATCGATTTGTCGTACGCGATTCCCGTCGAGTGAAGGCTGCATCCAGGATAGTAGGAGTAGTCCATGTCTCACCTTCCGCCATCATCTGCCCTGCGCCGGCTCGACCGCCTCGCCCGCAAGCAACGCGAGGACGCGGGGCGCGCCGGGCGCAAAAGACCCAGACGTCTGCTGCCGGTCCCTCGTTTCAACCGATGGCCTCGTAGCCGACTTCTCGCGTCAGCTTCTGCGGCTTTTCGGCGATCTGCGGCCGGTCGAACTGCTCGGCTCGGGCAATCATCCGCCGCAGGCCGTCCAAGCCCTTGATCTTCTGAGGCAACAGCCGAATCCGCCCTCGGCTCCAGAGCTTCTTCGCCAGCGGCACCTGGCGGAGCATCTTCGTGATGCCCGTTCGCAGGTAGTACTTCCGCAGCAACTCCGCCTCGTGATTGCGGCCGTACTTCTTGATCTGCCCCACGAACGTCTCCGACATCACGTAAACGGGAAACTTCTGGGGGAAGATCTGGCGATCGAACGCTACGCGCTTCAGCGCGTACAGCAGGTCCGTGATCTTGATGTGGGCCGGACACCGCGCGGTGCATTGATAGCACGAAGCGCACACCCAGATCGTCCGGCTTCGCAGGATCGTGTCGATCGCCCCGGCCCGGAAATACGCCACGACCTCGCGCGGCGTCAGATCCATGGCATAGCTGACCGGGCACGAGCCCGTACACGTGCCGCATTGGATGCACCGCCGCAGCCGCTCGCCGCCGGGGATGCGATCCACCTCGGCCAAGAAGGCCTCATGCAACTCACGCTCGGTCTTGCCGAAGACGCCGGGCTCCGCCGGCAACGTATCCAGCCCCGTCAGCGAAGGCATGTCTCACCTCGTCCTCAGTCGATTTCCGTCGATGCGTCCTCAACCGCCGCTGTGACGCACGCCGCTTCGGCCGCCGCGTGTCGCTCGGGCGCCGCGACCGCCGCGCCAACCATCGTGCCCACCTGGTAAACCACGTCCTCGAGCCCGACCGCGACCGCGGGCGTCAAGCGCGTCGTGAACTCGTCGAACGCCGCGCCTTCCACCGCGAATATCTCGACGCGATCCGGCATGCGCCAGCCCATGGCGCGGCCGAACGCGATGGCCGTCGGGTAGTTGATGTCATGAAAGGAGTTCAGCCGCACCGAGCCCGCGAAGTCGGACTCGCAGAAGCGAACGACCGTGCCCGGCCGATGCCGCCCGGTCTGTGCGCTGTCGATCAAAATCGCCTGGTCGTAGCCGCGGATGGCGTCCAACAGGTGCAGCCCCGCCCACGGCAACTCCACGACGTCGACGTGCGAGAGTCGCCCGACCAGCCGACTGAGGCGACGCGCGGCCAGAATGCCCACGGCGTCGTCGCCGGCAATGTCGTTTCCCATGCCGACGATGAGCGTGCGCTCGTTCCTCGTTCGAGCCGAAGCGCTCGTACGCTGAGTTCTTTCACCGTCCCCCGCCCTGTCGATGTCACACCCGGCGCGACTATGTGGGCAACCCATGCAAACCGAATCCACAGTCTCTTGCTTTCTAGCTCCGGCCCTTGCCCAAACAGGCGCCCTTTGGTGCTTCAGAAAGACGTGCTCGCTTTTCCGAAGTCGGCGATGAGCGCCCTCAAAGGATTTCTATACACGAATCTCCACGATGACGCAAGCCATCACCAGCCCGACCTCCCCGGGTCGCCGTGGGTGTTTCACGATACGCGCCCCATCGGCGGAGCATCGCTGCCTTGCTCAATCCCGCGCGCGGTCCGGATGCCACTTGGCGAGACGCGCGCAGGCAGCCATGAGCTGCCAGGGACCGGCTCGCATCCCCATCGCCGCAGCAGTTCATCGCGTGACGGGATTTTGGCGGATAGCGGTGCGAAAATCGCGAAGGCTGGGCCCGCGCCGCATGGCGATGAGTCTCCGCTCGTGCCGGTCGGGGTGGGCTACGCGCTCTTGAACTGGGAGCATGTTGTATCCGTCAAGGCGCAAAATGTCCCGAACTCGCACGCTTGACGCTCAGTCCCGTGGTTGCATACAAGACGGAGCCGATGGCGAACGATCAGTTCCGCCGAGACCCGACCATCCTCCGCCCAGCGCCCGGCGCGGCCGGATCCCCCCATGCGCAAGGGCCGGCGGCCTTCGGGATCGGCCGATGGGACGCCCGGTTGAGATGCATTCGCGCCGCGCGAAGAGCCTGAGCGTCTGCTGTACCGTACGTTTCCAACGCACCGGGGCCTCGTCGTCGGCATCACGGACTCCTGCATGAACGGGCTCTTCCAGAATGCTGGGCAAGATCAACCGCTCCTCCAACGGCGGCTCTTCATGGTCGCCTTGCTCTGCCTCGTCGTTGCCCAGTTCACGCTATACGCGGTCGTTCTTGCCCCCGGCTTCGTTCAGGACGACTACTGCTGGATCGAGACGGCGGTGCGTTCGCGAGACGATCCCGGCGCCGTCTTCTCGCGGTTCATCTCCGGGTTCTTCCGCCCCGTCGTCCACCTGGTGTTTCTGGCAAACTACGAACTCGGTGGAATGCGGCCGTGGACGTACAGCCTGGTGAATGTCCTTCTTGAATCGTGCGTCACGTTTGGCATGGCCTGGTTGGCCTATCGGTTGACGCGGAACGGCGGCGCCGCCCTGATCGGCGCGATTGTCTTCGCATCGCACCCCTCGCATGGCGAGGTCGTCGGCTGGATCAGCGCGCGAACGACGTCCTTGTGGACGCTTCTGGCGTTGCTGAGCCTTGCCGGTTGGATTCGCTGGCGGGAGACCCGCCGCCGTGGCTACGCCTGCGCCCTGGTTGCGTTCGGCTTAGCGCTGCTGACGAAAGAGGAAGCCCCCGTCGTGCTCCCAATCCTCATCGTCATGGACCGATTGCTGACGCGTCGCGCGGGGGGACTGATTCCGTTGGACAACCGCCAGGCTCGTTGGTCCGGATGGGCGTACGCGCCCTTCCTTGTCATCCTCGGCGGCTACTTGCTTCTTCAATACCGTTTCCAGTCAACAAACCCCTTGTTCCGGGAAGGAAGGTACGCCTTGGACGCCGCCGGCCTCGCCAAATGCCTGGCCCGCCTGCCGGGCCTGTTTGTCTGGAAGGGCGTCGTGCGGGCTCCCTGGCTGCATCTCGCCTTCTTCGTCGAAGCGGCCTTCGCAGTTCTTGTGCTCCGGCGAAGCAGCCCGTTGTTGCGTCGAGTCGCGGTATTCGGCCTCGCGTTCGGGCTGTTAGCCCTGCTGCCATCCAGTTTCTTCCTAACGCACCAGGCGGCTCGATATGCCTATGCCGCGACGTTGGGATCCTCGCTGGCTTGGACTGCATTGGTCGCGAGTCTACCATCGCAAGGGCGGGGTCGAGCGGTGATTCGCATCGGAATGTGCCTGCTGATCGGTGTGACGATCGCAGGGCAGATTCATCATCTCAAGCAGAAAGTCGCGTACTGGAGCGAGCAGGGACGGAGCGGACAGACGCTGCTCGCCGCGGCGCAGCACGTCGCTCCTCTCGTGCACGAAGCCGCGGCTTCAAACAAATCGGTCTGCCTGCTGGACCCGCCGATGCACCTGCCGCACCTGCGTTCGCTCCTGTGGCTGGTTGGGGCCGTCGGACCGGAACAGGTCTTGGCAAGCCCTTCGTCGGACGGCCGGTCCTCGACCTGTCCCCCAGACGCCGTGCGGCTCCGCTGGGAACCCCGGTCGGGCGTCTTCCTGCTGTGCGCGGAGCGCGGTGGAACAGTCCCGGATTGCCCACCGCGGGGCTGATCGCGAAGAAGACGGCTCAACGGCAGGCTGAATGCGAGGGCAGTCCTGGCGAGGGGGAGGAGGCCGTCTATAATCCGCTTCGAGACGCCTGCGTTGTGGCAAAGGAGTCCCCGTTGTCGCGCCGGACGGCACGGCGACGACCTGTTGTTGATGGGGCCCCAACGCAGCGCAAGGCAGCGAGGACGGAAACGGCATGAGCGAGACGGTACGTTCCGATCAGCCTGTGGACTTGAAAAGGATCGCGGCCGCGGTGCGCGAAATCCTCATCGCGATCGGCGAGGACCCCAACCGCGAAGGCCTGCGGGAGACACCCAACCGCGTCGCTCGGATGTACGCCGAGATGACGTCGGGCCTGCGGGTCGATCCGGCCGAGCACCTCAAGACGTTCTTCAGCGAAGCGTACGACGAGATGGTCATCCTGCGAGACGTGCCCTTCTTCTCGATGTGCGAGCATCATCTGCTTCCGTTCGAGGGGAAGGCACACATTGCGTACCTACCGAACGGAAAGGTCGTCGGCGTCTCGAAGCTCGCGCGCGTGGTTGACGCCTTCGCGCAACGCCCCCAGGTCCAGGAGCGGTTGACCACGCAGATTGCCGACACGTTGATGCAGCAACTCGGCGCTAAAGGCGTCGTCGTGGTCATGGAGGCGGTCCATAGCTGCATGACCTGTCGAGGCGTCAAGAAGCCGGGCAGCGTCATGGTCACGTCGGCCTTGCGCGGCGAATGCTGCACGAACGGCAGCACGCGCGCGGAAGTGATGAGCCTGTTGCGCAAGTAATGCCGATGCGCCGCGCAGACGCAAGATGCGCTATTCGTCGTCTTCGTCAGAGTAAGACGCCTGCGTGCGCGCCCGATGCTCTTTGGCGCCCTCGCAAGGCAGGCAGCGCAGGGCAAACGGCAGGACCTCGAGCCGCTTCTTGGGAACGAGCTTGCCGCAGTCGGTGCAGACGCCGTAAGTGCCTTCATCGATCCGGACCAAGGCCGCGTCGATGTCCTCGATCTGTGCGGCCTCGATCGCCATGAGCCCCACGGCCAGCTCGTCGCCGTATCCTTCCGACGCCTGGTCGCTCACGTCCGCCAGCCCGATCGCCTTGTCCGCCATCTGGGCCCGCGTGGACCGCATCACGGACAGCAATCGCTGGCGCTGCTGCACCAAGGCGTCGCGGATTCTGACGACGAACTCAGGGTCGAGCCGAGGCGCTCGGGGAGCCGCCACGGACTTCTTCTTCGCCTTGCGAGCCGATTTCGGATCCTCGCGCGTCGGCTGGGGCATCGCGGCGCTGGGGCCGGTTGCGTCTGGCTTGGATCGCACGGTCTTCCTCTTGGGAGCCGGCTTGTCGGCTGCGGCAGGCGCCGCCGCCGGCGGCTGCTTCTTCGTGGGTCTTCCCCTCTGGGGCGTGCGGGCCTTGAACGTCGACTTCGAACTTCCTGCGGCAGGCTTCGCGGCGGGCTTCTTGGATTTGGACTTTCGAGAACTCGCCATCTCCAACTCCCGACCTGGATCCACCTCGATCGCGAGGGGCCGCTTCCATCAACGTCGAGCCACCGCTTTGCGCGGCGTACGGTCGTTTACGCATGCCCTCAGGAAGGCTGCAACAGGATTGTATTCGCCGGACGGCAAGTCAAGCGCCGATCGCCGACGATTCGCAAGGTCCCCACGCAGCCGCCCGTGCGCAGCGCACGACGCCCTGCCGTGCCGCCCCGCTCACGCGGTCGAACTCGCCCCGGACGCTGCGCGCCGGTCGCTCGAACGACTACTTCTTGGATCGCTTGGCTGCCTTGCCGCCGGTTCCCAGGACGGCCTCCTTGCAGGCCTTGGCCACGCGGAACTTGACCACCTTCTTGGCTGGAATCTTGATCGCCTCGCCCGTCGCCGGGTTGCGGCCCATGCGAGCCTTGCGATGCACCAACACGAGCTTGCCCAGGCCCGGCAGCGTGAAGCCGTTGGCCGCCTGCTTGTAGGCCGTGGCCAGGAGGGTATCCATCAACCCGCACACCTGCGCCCGCGTCATGTCGTTCTTCTCTGCAAGAAGCCGAATCAGCGATGACTTACTCAATGCCTTTGCCATGATGCCTCCATGAGTGCCGCCGACCGCTGCTCGGCAAGCGCCGAGCGAAGGCCGGTTCAGACAATGCCCTCTTGTTCCTGGCGATGCGCGGCTACGCGAGCCGCAGCCAGCGCCGGTGCCGCTGCCGGCGCCGGCTGGATACGGAACAGCGCAACGACGCGCGTCTGACACGACCGCTCCGGCCGACATGGCGGCACAAGGTAGCAAATCAAGGCGGGAGAAGCAACAGCTTTGGGTCGAGTGGGCGGTCGTGAATCGAGGCGTCGGGGGCCAGCGCGTTTCTCGCTCGCAGCGTTCCCGACGCGCCGGGATGGCCGACGCATGGAGCGGCCAAGCAGGTTGACGAAGCTGCATCGCCCACTCGCCGCGGGCGGGCCGGCTCCGGGGGCGACGCTACATCCAAATGAAAAACGCTTCAGGCCGAGACGGCCGCGGGGTGCTGGCGGCTGACCAGTTCCAGCATCCGGACCTTGAGTTGATGAATCTTCTCGTCCTTGTAGAGCCAGGTCGGATACGTGCGCGTCGGCTCGGAGACCTTGGCGGCGTGGGCAAGAATGAAGGCGTTCCAATAGGGCTCGACCAGGCCGAAGCCCCGCCTCAAATCGGAGACGACGCGCTTGAACACCCAGCGCTTCCACCATTTCCAATAAACCGGGGGGTCGGCAACGATGGACGTAAGCAGGTCCACGCGCCAGCCCGTGCCGGCCAGGAGCCCGGCAATCTCCCGCGGCGTGTAGAGTCGCCAATGCCCCTCGGACGTCGGCCAATGCAGCCGCATCGGCATCGGCTCGCCGCGTAGGACGCCGTGCGTCGCCTGGAGGCTGATCGCGTTATCAGTCACGAGGCTCACCGTTGCTCCGGGCGCGGCGACACGGTTGATCTCGTATAGGGCAAACTCCGGGTCCTGCCGGAGATGTTCGAGGCAACCCCAGAAGACGATCAGCCCGAACGTCCCGCCCTCAAACGGCAGCGGGCCGCTCTCGATGTCCTGCTCTATCAACGTGAACTCGTAGCTCGCATCCGCGTTGGGATGGCGCCGGACGTCCGCGTGCGGCCGACCGTTCCTGCCGTGCGGGGCGCACAGGCAGGTCACGTCTCGCCAGCCCAGCGCGCCCATCAGATAGGGAACCTCCAATCCCCAGGAGCCGACCACCAGGCACGACGTGTTCTCCTCGGGCCGGGGCAGTCGGGTCAGCGAGGCGTGCAGTCGTTCCGCATGACAGAGGATGTAACGGGCCTCCCCCTGCGTTTCGAGCGGCTGGTCGATCCAGGATTCCTCGACGAGCCAGCGCAGGGTCTGTCTAACCGGCTTGGCGTATCGTGTAGGCGGCTTCAGCGGCATGGCTCCCGATCCGAACCGCGGCTGTCAGGCACGGCTCACGAGAGAATCGACCGAATCCGCCGCGCGCGATGAGGCCGTTTGGTCACCTCGACGCGCTTGGCCGCGGGGTCGCGCAAGAATTGCAGATCGTGGCAGAAGGAGACTGTCTCCCAGCCAAGGGCAACGGGCGTGACCGAAAACGGCATTCCGCAAGGCCTGTCCCCTTCTGCTCTGAACACGCACAAGGCTGGCGGATCCCGAGACGCCGCAGATCGGCGTTATCAAACGAGACCCGACATGAGTTATCGCGTTGCGGAGCGCATGCCAAAAACCGCCGCGTCAATCGCGGCGACTCTCAGCGCCGCCGGCTCGGTTGCGGCTCGTCAAGCGACTTGTAGAAAGCGATCCCCGTGCCGCCTTCGGGATTCGCATAAGGCAGGATTTTCCAGCCGAAGAACTCCGGATCGCGACCGGACGCGACGGAGTGCCCGATGACCGTGCCGACCACGGCGCCCATCACGACGTCCGACAGGTAATGCTCGCGGTCGTCAAGTCGCTCGACCGCCACAAGCGAGGCCAAGCCGTAGAGCGGGACGCCCACGACGTGCCCGTAGGCTTCGTGCAGCACGCTGGCGATGCAGAAGCTGCTGCTCGTGTGCCCCGACGGGAACGTCCCCCATTCGCCGTTGGGAGCGCGGTCCCAGGTGGCGGTCTGGCCGATCATCGTGGTCAGGCCGTTGATGATGAGCGCGCTGAAGAGCGTCTTGCCCACCTCGTAGGTCTTGTCGTCCTGCGTCTGCTGGCCGAGCAGATACCAACAGCCGGCCAAGGCGAAATGCGTCCCGGGGTTGCCGAGCGCCCCGAACGCGTCACGCCAACCGTCGCTGAACGTGTGCCGCCGGCCGTTGTAATGGTCCTCGACCGTGCCGTCCGGACCCGTCTGCTGAAGGGCGATCATGCCGCCGTACGTGCCGCCCAGGATGACGAGGTTCGTCGGATTCGTATAGACGCGCTTCGTGTCGCGCCACAAGTCGCCAGGCATGTCCTGAACGTCCCGTCGGACGGTATCCCAAAACGACGCCAACGGGCGTTTGCGACCGGTCTCCCCGATTGATCCGCCCGTCGAGGAGAAGTCGATGTCGCCGGCTGGGTCGCCCGTCTGCTCGCCGATATCCGTGAGGCTCAGCGTCTGCGCCAGGGCCATCGCGTTCCCGCGTTGGACGTTTGATTCGGATGCGTCGGAATGGGACCAGCCCGATTCGTCGGAATAATACCATCCCGATGCGCATTGAACGGTCGGGGCGGTCTCCGTGCCGGGCGGATGGATGGCCGCCTGATTCCCAGAGACGTCAGGACGGCTCTGATCGCGCATCCTGTCAACCGCTTCCGCACCCTTGACATCGCTTTGCGAAGTCACGGGCAGGCGGTCGCGGCTCTGTTTAACGGGGGCGCATGACGCGGCCGCGGCGCCGGTGCGCGGCGACAGGGCGGCCAACCGGGTCTCCTCGATGGCGCTGAGGCGGTCGTCGAGGCGGTCGCAATCCGGCGACCTCGGCCCCAGAGCGGATTGACAGCCGGTCAGGAAGAGCAACGCAGCAGTCAGGTATGCGTGTTTCATCAACATGATGATCGTCCTCCGCGACGGCGGTGGTTGAGCCATCCGGCAGTCAAAGCTCCATCTTTGCGCCGGCAGTCTAGGCACGGCGGCAGGTACTGTCCATCGACGACGCCCGAGCCTCGCAAAGCAGCAAGTCCAGAGTATGATGAGCCGCGCGAGATGCCTGACGGCGCCTATGAGGGATGCAACTTGATCGCAGCAGCCATCGACCGAGCCTCAGTCTTGAGCGTCATCCCCGGCTCGGGGCTGCTCTTCGGGCTTCTGCTCACCGCGGCCATCGCCGGGGGCTACACGGCCCATGCCTTTCGCGTGCCTCGCGTGGTCGGCTATCTCGTGGCCGGGGCGATCGTCCACGTTCTGTTGAATTGGCTGCTGGGCATCGAGACGGGCTGCGAGGCTTACGCGAAGCTGGCCTCCGCGGCTGCACCGCTCGGCGCCATCAAGGACTTGGGGCTGGGCGTGATCCTCTTCTCGATCGGAGGCGTATTCGAACCGCGGCATTTGAAGGCGATGGGGGGCGTCCTGGCCCGGGCTTCGCTCGGTGAAATGGGCGCCACGTTCGCGTGCGTGTTCCTCGGGACGTGCATCACGGGCCTTCTGACGCTCCGGGGCGAATCGCCCAGTCTGGTCGTTTGCCTCGCGGTGCTGCTGGGCGTGGCGGCCTTGGAGACGGCGCCGGCGGCCACGTTGATCGTGTTACGCGAGTACGACGCCAAGGGCGCGGTCACCGATGCAATTCTGGCGTTGACCGGCCTCAACAATCTGGCGTGCATCGTCGCATTCATTGCGTGCTTCCTCGTCCTGGGCGGCGTCGGACTGCTTCAGATGACGACGCTTTCGCCCGCGACGGCCTGGCTGGCTCTCGCCGTCGGCACGGCGGGGAGTCTTGGACTTGGGGTATTGCTCGGCTTCGTCCTGAGCCTCGTGCATGCCAAACTCCAGCACGGTGAGGCGCTCCTGATCCTCATGGCTCTCTTGATCGTGCTCGGCGCCGGCGAGGGTTGGCTCTTGGAGCAACAGGGCTTCTCCTACAGCTTCCTGCTGACCACGCTGTGCATGGGCGCGACGTTCGCCAACATCGCCATCGATCCCGACCGGTTAGAGCAGGGGCTCCGAAGGATGAGCCAGCCCATCCTCGTCGGCTTCTTCGCCATCGCCGGCTACAAGCTTCATCTGGCGGATGTGTCGCACATCGGTCTGATGGGCGCCGCCTACGTCGTCTGCCGCGCGACGGGCAAGGTGCTGGGAACCGCGCTGGGCGTTCGGGCGGGTTCGGCGGCCGGCCAAATCAAGCCTTACATCGGCCTGGGCATGCTCTGCCAAGCGGCCATCGCCGTCGCGCTGGCCGACTTCGTGGGCGCCTACTGGCGGCACGAGATGGCCGACCGATTCGTTACGATCCTCCTGACGTCCGTCGTGTTATGTGAACTCGGTGGTCCGTTGCTCACAAAATGGGTGGTCAAGCACGCCGGCGAGGTCAAGGCCGTGACTCTCCTCCGACGTGAAGGCCCGGCCACGGCCGGCGGCGCCTCCGTCATGGCGTTGACGTGGGACGCCCTTCTGAGGACGTTCGGCCGGACTCGGACCGTCGCGAGCGAGAAAGCGAAGGTCCTGCAGGTCCGCCACGTCATGCGGTCGAACGTGAAATGCCTCCACGCCAACGCGACGTTCGACGAGGTGCTGCACTTCGTGGAGCAATCGCGGTTCAATCACTTTCCAGTGGTCAACAAAGAGAGCCGTCTGATCGGCGTCATTCATTTCGGACAGCTTCGGGAAATTATCTACAACCCGTTCCTCTCGCGACTGATGACGGCGGCGGACCTCGTGAATCCAGACGTCCGCGTGGTCACGGCGGGTATGTCCTTGCAGGAGGTGCTGCGCGCCTTCAAGGAAGGCGACGTCGGGTCGCTGCCGGTCGTCGAGAGCGCCGAGTCGCGCCGCGTGATCGGCATTATCGAACAACGCGATCTACTGAGAGCGCTGCACCTGTCGCGAGCCCAGTTACAATAGCCGGCTAAGCATCAGGCGCGCGGTCAGTAGCCGGTTGACGTCGTGCGGCCGACTACGCGGCGCGGCGTCATCGCTCGCCTTCGGCTCGCGGCCAAACGATGACAAGGGCGGCCGGCACGGGTCGGGGCTGAACGATGGCGGCGGCAAATCCGCGAGGCCTGCGAAAAAGTTCGCGCGGTCGGATCATGAGCCTGTTTCTGGCAGTGCCTAACGCGGCTCGTTATCCGGCGGCATAGCGATTGCCAGCCCGATCCGAAGGGCAGTCCGCGCCTATCGCGCATCGCGAATCCTCCTGCTGGGCGGCGCGGAATGCCGCCGGTCAAGCGGCGTGTCCGGCTCCCCGCACGTGCACCGGCGCGGCGC
>CAZERK010000069.1:6036-11171 GCA_964514515.1 uncultured Planctomycetaceae bacterium | reverse complement strand
CAGCTTCCACAGCAGCAGGACGGTTCCCAGGGCCGCCGCCGCCGACGGAAAACGGGCCGCGGTTTCGGAAACGGGCAAACCCGTCGCGGGATCGTCTTCAAACAGATACGAAGAGGCCGCCACCAGCCAGTATCCCAAGGGGGGCTTGCGCAAGAACGTGGACTCGCGGTAGCGAGGCACGACCCAGTCCCCGCTGACCCGCATGTTGCGTGCGCATTGCGCGACGATCGCCTCGTGGTCGCCGAGCGCCGGCCCGTTCAGAATTCCCCCCATGGTTGCCAAGACCGCAACCAGAAGCACGATCACATCGATCCCGAAATCGTGACCGCTCGTGCCGGTGCTCACGGGAAGCTCCTCGTTACACACGGATCCGCTGAGTCGAAGGACCTCATTCCGCACACGAAAGCCGGCGCCCCGGGATTCCCCATTTGATGGTTCTCCGACCGACGTTGTCCCCGCGACCGGTGATTGTACAGAAGCCGAGCATCCGATCCAACGCCCTCTCCATGCCTCACGCCCGTCTTTTGCGTCCCTTCGGCGCGTTTTCGAGCAGCCTGATCCGGCGGCGCGGGACTTGTTCGGCGTCGCTATTGCCGGCTTCGGGTTCGATGGACGACTCGTCGTGGCGATCTCGGTTCAGGCCGAATTCGAACCAGACAGTCCCCGACCAACCCACGACAGTCATCAGATCATCTTCTGACTGGGGGAGGGCTCACGGGGGGCGCGGTGCATCCTCAGCGCACGATGCTTGGCGAAGCGGAGGCGTTTCGCGCTGCCGTTCGCCTGGATCATGGCCCCGTGGAGCGCAGGATGCTCCGCGAAGGGGAGGCGATGGACACGGGGGCCGCCGGTATAATGCCGGCATGTTGCGAGAGCAGGACGTGGATGCGCTGTCCGAGCCGCGGGCTCATGCGGCGTTGTTGGTCGTGGAGATCGGGAATTCGCACGTGGCCGTCGCCGCCGCCGTCGATGGCCGCATCTACAGCCACGAACGGTTCGAAGCGGGCCGGCACGACGAGACGGTGGATTATGCCCGCCGCGTTTGGGAGGCGATGCCGCAGGATCGGCTGAAGGCCGTCGCGTGCGCGTCGGTCGTCCCGAAGGCGCTCGCGGAACTGCGCGGCCCCCTCGGCAAAGCGTTGGAGTCGCCCTTGCTGGTCGTGGGCGAGGATCTGCAGCGCCCCATGTCGCTGGCCGTCGGATCGCCTGAATCGGTGGGTATCGACCGGCTTTGCTGTGCCGCGGCGGCCTACGAGCAAGTTCAGGCTGCCTGCGCCACCGCCAGCTTCGGGACGGCTATCACGATCGACTGCGTGAACGACGAGGGCGTCTTCATGGGCGGGGCGATCCTGCCCGGGCTGCGGCTTCAATCGCGTTCGCTGCACGCCGGTACGGCCGTGCTTCCCGAAGTCGCCGTCGAATGGAGCGGCGAGGTGTACGGCGGCGACACGACGGCGGCCATCCGAAACGGCATCCTGTGCGGCGTCGTCGGGGCGATGCGGGAGATCACCGAACGGTACGCGACGGCCCTGGGCGCTTGGCCGCAACTCTTCGTGACGGGCGGGGACGCGGATCTGGTCTGCAAGCGGTGCGACTTCGTGGACCACGTCGTCCCGGACTTATGCATCCGAGGGATCGGCTTGGCGTATCGCAGGCATTTCTTACCGTTCGAGGAAAGATGAGCCGCCCAGGCGATGGCACGTTCGTTGCGTTATTGACGCCGCTTGCGCCGGGCGCCATCGCGGTCGTGCGACTCGCCGGCCTCGGAGTTGACGCGATTCTCTCTCGCGTCCTGCGCCGACCGCACGACGACGCGCCTCCCGAGCTGCGCCCGTCTCGTCCGACGTTCTGTCGACTGGTTGATGAGGCGGGGCTGATCGACGACGCGGTTGTCGTTTGCGGACCGGCGTGCGGCGTGCCCTGGGCGGAAATCTGCACGCACGGCGGCGTGCGGGTGGTGCAGCGCACCGTGGCGCTGTTCGAGGCGTGCGGGGCGTGCGTCGTCGAAGCGCCGTCGCCGGAGCTTGGCATGGGCTCGACGTGCGCGGTCGAGCGCGCGGTCGATGCGGCGTTGCTGCGAGCGGCGTCCCGTCGGCTGGCGAGTTGGCTGCTATCCCAACGGCGCATTCTCCCGAGGTATCTGGGGCGACTTGCGTCTCTCGACGAGCACGAACGCGCGGCGTTTCGCAAACGAACGACGGCGGCGATTCGGCTGGTCGTGGGGCTGCGGATTGCGTTGATCGGACCGACGAACGCCGGAAAGAGCACGCTGGCCAATCGGCTGATCGGCCGTCCGCGCGTCATCACGTCGGCCGAAGCGGGCACGACACGTGATTGGGTATCGGAGGCAGCCTTCGTCGATGGGTGGCCGGTTACGTTGATCGACACGGCCGGCTTCTCCGGAACGACCGGCGAGATCGAAGCAGAGGCCATCCGCCGGGGTTCAGGCCAGGCAGCCGCGGCCGACCTCAGCATCCTCGTCTTGGACGCATCCGCACAGGCGGATGCGGCTGTCCGTGCCTTTCAGACGGCCGGGACGATGCTTCCGGTCGAGCAGCCGTTGGTCGTCGTCGTGAACAAATGCGACGCGGGCGACGGCGCCGTGGCGGCGCATGCAGTGGCACAGGCTGCGAGGCATTCGGCAGAGGCGGGCAGGTCGGCCGACCGCGCGGAGGTCGTTGCGCCCATCTGCATCTCCGCGATGCGCGGCGATGGCATCCCCAGCCTGGAAGCTCACGCCGCGGCGGCGTTGGCGTTGGATCAGCTTGACGAGCGCCTGCCCACCGGCTTCCTCCCCGAGCACCTGGAGGCGCTCGATGGCCCGACGACGTGACGGCGCGGGCGTCGGACTCCACGATCCGCGCGCCCGCGAGAACGAAGCCGATTGCGAGGGGACGGCATCCTCTCATGCGGGGCGCATCGCCGCCGGCCAGACTGTCCGCAAAGCCGTCAAGATCGTGCGTGTCGCTGCGGATTTGTTGAGCGTGTAGAAATGGATGCCTGGGGCGCCGCGTTGGAGCAGGTCGAGGCATTGCGCGGCGGCATGGGCTACACCGAGCGACAGAACGGCATCTTCGCGGTCCTTCAGCCGCTCCAGTTCCGCCAGCAGCGTGGCTGGGATCGTCGCGCCGCACATTTGCGTGAAACGCTGAATCTGGTCGACGCCCGTGATCGGCATGATGCCGGGGATGATCGGCACGCCGATGCCCGCCTTCCGGGCGCGGTGCACGAAGTCGAAGTAGATGTTGTTGTCGAAGAACAACTGCGTGATGAGGAACTCGCAGCCGGCGTCCACCTTGCGCTGCAGGTTCTCCATGTCGCGATGGAGATCGCGCTGACCGTCGGCGCCGAGGCATTCGACGTGGCCTTCGGGGTAGCAGCCGGCCCCGATGCAGAAGCGGTAGCAGCGCTTGGCGAAGGCGGCCAACTCGTCGGCATGGGCGAATCCACCGCGAACGGGCCGGAACTGGTCCTCGCCGGTCGGGGGGTCGCCGCGCAGGGCGAGGATGTTCTCGATGCCGGCCATCTGGAGTCGCTGTAGGACGCCCTCAATCTCCCGGCACGTGGCGGCGACGCACGTAATGTGGGCGACGACCTCGATGCCGTTTTGCCGCTTGATCTCCGTGACGAGGCTGACGGTCCGGTCGCGCG
Organism: uncultured Planctomycetaceae bacterium; assembly: GCA_964514515.1. GTDB lineage: Bacteria > Planctomycetota > Phycisphaerae > UBA1845 > UTPLA1 > CAZERK01. Next base: position 7,520 of record CAZERK010000069.1, on the reverse strand, counting down.
TGCTCCCGCCGGCGCCGTAGGTTACGGAGACGAAGGTCGGCTGGAGGTCTCGCAGCGACTGGATCGTCTTCTGGAGCGCAGCGGCGCCGGCCTCGGTCTTCGGCGGGAAGAACTCGAAGGAGAAGCAAGGATGGCCGCTGGACAGGAGTTCCCGTATGCGCATAGCTGATCTTAGTATCGGCGATTTCGGATGAGGGACAGGTGCAGAAAGACGGCCAGCTACAGCAGGAATCGGACTTGCCCCTTGCCCGGCTGCGTCGGCACAATCGGCTGCGCGGGTGCAAAGTTCTTGGAGACGCCCGCTGCAGGTCCGCGGGGCACGACCTGTTCGGCCGGGGCAATCGCATTCTCGCACGTGAAGCTGTCCCGACATGGTCGGGATCGGGAGGCCTCCATGACGCTGGGGGCGATAACCGCTCCCTGACGGTCGCGGCTCTGTTCAGATGCATGCCGTCGTGACCGAAGTAGCAAGAATGCGGTTGTCCTGCCTGTTCGGCGCCGTGCGTCGGACGCTCTTTGACAACGCCGCAGCCCGTCTTTACGCTGCCGCGCATGCAGGTCGTCGCGATCATCCCCGCTCGGTACGCCTCGACGCGCTTTCCAGGCAAGCCGCTCGCGAAGGAGACGGGGAAGTACCTGATCCAACACGTCTACGAACAGGTTGCCCAGGCGAAACGGGTTGATGCGGTTATCGTGGCGACGGATGACGAGCGGATCGCCGATGCCGTCCGGTCGTTTAACGGCCGGGTTGCCATGACTCGATCGGATCATCCGAGCGGGACGGACCGCGTGGCCGAGGTGGCCTCGGGCCTGACCGCCGAGATGATCGTCAACGTGCAGGGAGACGAACCCGAGATCGAGCCTGACTGCATCGACGGCCTGGTCTCGTTGCTGGCAGGCGATGGCGACGCAGCGATGGCGACGTTGGCCTGCCGCTTTCCGTCGGATGTGGAACCGACCGGTCCCGATGCCGTGAAGGTCGTGCTGGACCAGCGAGGTCGTGCCCTCTACTTCTCTCGATCCCTGATTCCCTATCCCCGGGAGACGGGCGGTCGAGTCGATGCGCCGGGCGAGTGGTGGCTGCACCTCGGCATCTACGCCTATCGCCGGGCGTTCCTCATGGAGTTGGCCAAGCTCCCGCCGACCCCGCTCGAACAGCGCGAGAAGCTCGAACAGCTTCGTGTGCTGGAGCATGGCTTCTCGATCGCGGTCGGCCTCGTCGAGAAGGCTTCGGTCGGCATCGACACGCCGCATGATTACGCGGCCTTCGTCCGTCGGGTGCGCGCCCGGCCAGGATTCATCGCTCCTTGATCCAAATCCATCGGAACCGCTCCGCGCGTGGAAATCTGATTGGCAGGCGGGGCCGCGGCACTTATAATCGGCCGATGCACCACCTTCCGTGCGAGCTGCAAGTCGTTTTTGTCGTCCCGCCCGGACGAGCCCCCCCCGTGGTACGGGGGGACGGAGGGGGGCATGCCCGCCCC